>PLLW01000042.1 GCA_003141435.1 Ignavibacteriales bacterium | reverse complement strand
CCGTTCTTCTTTGCATCATTTTCATAGGTCATTTGAGCATCTATATACCATTGCGCATTGCTGAAACTTGCATAAAATTTACCGTACTGTCCTGTAAAGTCCTCATGATGAAGATGAAGCCAGTCATATTTTGAAAGATCTCCCCTCAATACTTCGTCATTCCATATTTTATCATATTGTACCTTCGCATAATCTAATGCAAGCGTTACTGCATCATCCCATGGATTAAAATTAGGAGGGACATAAACTGCAATTTTAGGAGCCTTCTCCAGTCGTATAACATCCATGTTATTATCATCCCGCTGTACGGTAGAGTAAATTTCCGCAGCCTGTGAAGATGATATCTGGTCAAATGCTACTCCATCAACTCTGCATTCATTTGCAACCTGTTCGTTGTAATCAATAAGAAATGAACCTCCCCGGTAATTAAGAAGCCAGTCAGCCTTTAACCCTTTCTTCAGAGCATTGAATGTAATTCCGTATGCTCTTAAATGATCAGTCTGCTGAACGTCCATATATATGAATATCTTATTCTGCGAATAAGCTCCCCCGGTCAGAATGATTATAACTATTACTAATTTCTTGAACATTTACCTTAAAAAAAAGGCGGTCTTGTAAATAGAACGCCGCTTTTGAAAATAATTTTAACTATGCTGATTTTCTGTCTGCTTCAATAAAAATTGGTTCTGCGTTCATCTCAACAACATCCTTCGTAATTATACATTTGTCCACGTTCTCTTTATCTGGTAGAATAAACATAATATCCAGCATAAAATCTTCAACTATCGAACGCAATGCGCGGGCGCCTGTTTTCCTTTCCATTGCTCTTTCAACAATAGCATCAATCGCAAAAGGATCGAATTCAAGTTCTATTCCTTCCATTATAAATAGCTTTTTATATTGTTTTAATATTGCATTTTTGGGCTCGGTCAATATGCTCTTCAAAGCTTCTTTCGATAATGACTTAAGAGGTGCAGCTACTGGAATTCTTCCGATAAGTTCAGGAATAAGCCCGTATCTCAATAAATCTTCCGGTAAAACAAATTTTAACAGGTCATCCTCGGTTGTATTATCTTTAAGTGCGTCAGATCCAAATCCCATTTTATTCTTGTTTATGCGGGCGGAAATTATTTTGTCTATTCCGTCAAAAGCGCCCCCTACAATGAAAAGAATATTTTTAGTATTAATATTTATTAAACTCTGTTCAGGGTGTTTCCTTCCCCCCTTGGGAGGCACACCGGCAATAGTTCCTTCAAGAATTTTTAGTAATGCCTGCTGAACTCCTTCCCCGGAAACATCCCTCGTTATTGAAGTGCTTTCACTCTTGCGTGCAATCTTATCAATCTCATCTATATATACAATTCCTTTTTGAGCACGGTCAAGGTTGTAATCCGCTGCCTGTAGTAAATGAACCAGCACTGTCTCAACATCATCCCCTACGTATCCCGCTTCAGTAAGTGTCGTTGCATCAGCTATGGCAAATGGGACATCCAGTATCTTTGCAAGTGTCTGTGCTAAAAGAGTTTTACCTACTCCCGTGGGACCTATTAAAAGAATATTACTTTTCTCAATCTCAACATCATCAAGCTCAAAGAAAGAACCTTTTGAATTAATTCTTTTGTAATGATTATAAACAGCTACTGATAAAACCTTTTTTGCCTTGTCCTGACCTATTACATATTCATCGAGAGTTTTCTTTATTGTCTCGGGTGTATGTATCTGGTACCCTTTGGTCTTATTGTTGTTATATGCAGCAAGATTATTTTTAAGTATATCTACGCTGCTGCCAATGCAGATGTCGCATATATAAACATCGGGTCCGGCAACCATGCTGCCGACTTCACTTCCGTCTCTTCCGCAAAATGAACATTTTACGATTTTATGGTTTTGTCTCTTTGCCATTCTGGTCTCTAACTTATTTTGTTTTTCAATTTGTTTATGGATTCCCTTGCATCATCAAGATATATTGAGTTGGGAAATTTTGCTAATAAGCTTTCATATGTCTCAATAGCTTTCGAACTGTCCTTTTTAGCAAACTCATAAATATTTCCCTCCAAATATAAAGCTTTATCAGAATAAATGTTCTTCTCTTTTTCATCTACCGCTTCCTGGAGCAGTTTCATCGAGGAATCATAATCGTCCAAAGCTATATCCATTTCTGCCACTCTCAACTTGGATAGGTTCTGAAGGACAAAAGCCTTCGGATTTTGCGAAATTATCAGGTATTTTTCCCTTGCCTGGCTGAATTTTTTCTGTTCTGATAACAATTCTGCTTCTGCAAATATTACAAGATTAGACGAATCATTTACCATGGTGTTCAAAAGCAAAGCCAACTCTAGGGCATTATTTGTATTATTATCCTTATAGTTGCGTATTATATTACTCACTAATTCTCTTCCACTGCTAAAATTGCCTTCATAAAAACATATTCTTGCCTCTTTATATCGGGCATAATTCTTTTCTTCCTCAGGAATATTATTGCTTTGTACAAGTTTTTGAAACATTTCCCTGCTTTTTCCAAGATCGCCTTCCTGAATGTAAATATCCCCCAGCTCCTCATAAGATTTTATGGCAAATTTGGAATTTGGGGCATCTTTGATCAATTTATTAAAAATTTCAGTGGCGCCCTCTAAATCATTTATCCTTTTGCTTTTCAGATTTCCTATTCTTAATAACGCTTCATTTGCAGGTTCTGAATTAGGATATATCTTAACAATTTCATCATAAATGGTTATTATTTCGTTAACTTTTTTTTGATCACCTGTCTTGTTAAATGAATAAGGTTTCCAGTCGGTTCCGCCGTTCTTTTCATCATCAAGATTTGCTTCAAGTGTTTTGGCATATCCTAGTTTTGCGCTTGAAATGATCGGGGATAAAGGGTAGTGATCTATAATATTACTGAAAACCTTGGCTCCCAATTCATATTGATGGTCATTATAAAGGTCCTGTGCAAATTTTAAAAGTACATTTCCATTTGATTTTAATTTGGAATCAATCTCAGAAAATATACTATATGCCTTTTCATACATCTTCTCTTGAATATATAAATATGCAAGGAGATAGCTTATATTAATGTTGTCTTTATCCCTTTTCTTTTCGAAAACATCTATCGTCTTTTGAAGTGCATCAACTTTGTTCATGTACGATAATAGTCCGTTCTGTACAGCTTGGTATTGCTCGGGGCTCTTAAGGACAATAGATAAATATTCTTCCGCAGCTTCTTTATACTGCATTGTTAAAGAATAAAGATTTGCAAGTTCGAATGCGAATGATAGGGGATCATTCGATTTTTTTTCCCCCCTTTTAAGAAAGTCAATCGCTTTGTCGAAAGCCCTTCTTTCAATAGCATAATTAGCCATCATCTTAAAATATATCTGGTTTTGCGGCAACTTATTTAAACCATCATCCCAAATAGAAAATGCTTTTGTCTCGTTCCCCATTAAATAATAAGTGCTTCCTAACAAACCATATAAGTTTATATCCTGTGGATTAATCGTGAGTTTCTGTTCTAATAATTTAATCGATGCATCATATTGCTTTAATAAAATATATATTCTGTTGAGTGAATTGAAATACTCCTGATTTGAAGGATTCCTTCTATAAAGGTACTCATATATCTCTTTTGCTTTATCCGGATACCCCGATTGCTCATAGTTTTCCCCTAATAGGTAACGGTTATTTCCGTCATTCGAATTCTGACAATATGCGACACCTGCAATTATTATAAATATAAAACAAATTATTTTCAGCATATTATTAAATTAACAAAATAAAAAACTGATACAATGATAAAATTAACATATGAATATCTCTTCTGCCCCATTTATTCTTAACATTGATTAAGAACCCTTTAATATTTACTTTTGTGCTCACGTTTAATATAAATATGAAAAAAGTCTTAGTCCTCGGATCCACTGGGTCTATTGGTATAAATACCCTGAATATAATTAGAAGCTTACCTGGACAGTTCAAAATAACAGCCCTAATGGTAAATACAAGAATAGATCTGCTCGAACCCCAGATTGAAGAATTCAATCCTGAATGCGTTGTTGTTAAAGAAGAAAAACCCGCAGCCGAACTAAGAAAAAAATTAAAAGGAAAAACTGAAGTCCTGTCAGGTGTCGCGGGATTATCTGCTGCTGCCTCCGAATGCGATTATGACATTTTTGTAGGGGCTATGGTTGGTTCTGCAGGACTGGCTCCTACAATTCAGGCAATTAAAAGAGGTAAAAGGGTCGCTTTGGCAAATAAGGAAACTCTTGTCGTTGCCGGCGAATTGGTTACTCAATTAGCTGAGCTATATGGTGCCGAAATTTTACCTGTTGATTCGGAACATAGCGCCATCTTCCAATGTCTGACAGGTGAAAATATTAACTATGTCGAAAAACTTATATTGACTGCTTCTGGTGGACCTTTTCTGAATAAGACAAAGGCAGATTTTCTAAACGTGACTATCGAGGAAGCATTAAATCATCCTAATTGGAAAATGGGGAATAAGGTTACTATCGATTCTGCTTCTATGATGAACAAAGGTCTCGAAGTTATTGAAGCTAAATGGCTTTTTAATATTCATCAGGATAAAATAAATGTCGTGATTCACCCACAGTCAATTATTCATTCTATGGTTCAATTTGTTGATGGTTCAATTAAAGCCCAGCTCGGTCTGCCCGATATGAAGCTCCCAATTCAGTATGCATTGACTTACCCTGAGAGATTAAAAAATGATTATCAAAGAGCATATCTTCCTTCAATAGGACATCTGACATTTTTGGAACCAGATCTGGATAAGTTTGAATGTCTTAAAATTGCCTATTCTGCGTTGCAATCAGGCGGCAGCGCTCCCTGTGTTCTCAATGCGGCTAATGAGATCGCTGTTGATAAGTTTCTTAAAGGTAAAATCAAATTTTCAAAAATTCCTTATATTATAAATAAATCCCTTGAAAAGATTGATCACCATACAAAGCCTGACCTCGACATCATTTTCCAGTGTGACAGGCAGACAAGAGAATTTGCGGCAGGTCTAACTTAATTTTCTCCTTTGGTCAAAGATTCTTAATAGACACAAATTTTACCTATTTTTAATTATATATTATTTCTGAAGAAATTCTTCAGGCATTCAAATAAGGAGTAATTCGGCAAATGTGGTATGTTATTTATTTCGCCATCACTATTGGCATCCTCGTTTTCGTTCATGAGTTCGGACATTTTGCGGCTGCAAAACTTTGCGGAATGAGAGCCGATATCTTTGCGATAGGCTTTGGAAAAAGATTATTTGGATGGAATAAACTTTCAGGATTTACTTTCGGGGAACTTCCTAAAGATTTTGACGGTCAGGGTCATACCGATTATAGGATCTCTCTTCTTCCACTGGGGGGATATGTTAAAATCGCTGGCATGGTTGACGAATCTTTCGATACTAAATTCGCTAATGAAATCCCACAGCCTTATGAATTCCGCGCAAGACCGGTTTGGCAGAAAGTTATTGTTATAACTGCCGGTGTCGCTATGAACCTCCTTCTGGCATGGGCTATATTCTGGAGTGCTAATTTCTTTCAGGGAAAAAGGATTTCCAAAACAACTTCAATTGCATATGTTGAGCCTAATTCTGCTGCCGATTCATCAGGGTTTAAAACCGGAGACCAGATATTATCTATTAATAATGAAAAAACTAATAACTGGGAGGATGTACTAGAGCAGACATTTATAAATACTTTAGGGCAAAATCTAGACATTAAGATCAAAAGGAATAATGAGTTTGTTGATCTGAAAATATCACGAAAAAAAATACCTGATACCGAAACTGCAGGAATGCTGTTCCTTATTCCTGAAGGAGTTCGTCCTGCTGTTGGTGAGGTAAAACCGCATACACCGGCAGAACAGTCAAAATTAAAAGCCGGGGATATTTTCCTCCGGGTGAATAACAAACCCGTATTCACAAGAATTCAGGCAGTTGAAATCTTTTTATCACATAGGGGAATAGAACTTCCTCTTAAGGTTCTCAGGGGTAAAGATACCGTGAATCTTTCTGTTACTCCCGGCAGCGATGGAATAATTGGGGCAATGATAGGTGAAATTTTCACTGGTCCAAGTGAATTCAAAACATATGGATTTTTCACTTCCATGTATATGGGCTATTCCGATATCGTAAAAATGACTGACCTTACTTTTAATATGATTGGTAAGGTATTTAAAGGTCAAATAGCTTTTGGTAAAGCCTTTGGCGGACCAATAAAAATTGCTCAGGCAGCCAATACTTATGCTGGCCAGGGAATAGGAAGCTTCCTTTACTTTCTTGCTCTTTTAAGTCTTAGCCTTGCAATTATCAATATTATGCCCTTCCCCGTGTTGGATGGCGGACACCTTATAATTATCTTTATTGAAGGAATTATCAAAAAGGAAATTCCAATTAAAGTAAAGATTGGTATCCAGAATGCCGGTTTCGTTATCCTTCTCTTGCTTATGGCATTTATTATTTATAACGACATATTAAGTTTGTAGTTATTTCTTAACATACCTGTGTTTCTGATTATTTCGGGACTATACATCGGAGTATAGTTCCGCCTATCACTTTATACCGCCATTAATAATATAATTAACCCTAATAACTCATTATAGGACTAAGTTTCCTAAAGAAATTATTGTACTTGCCCATATTCTGAATATAGGGAAATAATTTCCTTTTTAGTTTGATACAATTATATTACATGACAATAAAATCCATAAATATTGAAAGCAAAAANNTTATTGGATATGCCAGCTTTCCGGCTGGTCTTTCTGGGCATTATTAAATATTATAGGATTGCTTTCTTTTGGCCTCTTTTCATGGAAAAAAATAATCATTTTTCTCTTCCTTTGTTTCGCCGGATTTTGTTTTACTCATATCCTAAGAAATATCATAAAAAAACATTCTTGGATCAATCTCCCTCTAAAAAAAATAATTCCACGTGTTTTGCTTTCAAGCTTCATCATAGGGGTTATCTTATTTATTCTTTATTTCAGCTCTCAATTCTTTACAGGTGTGTTGCCCCTTTCTGAAATTAAAATCGGAACTCCGTTTGTCTGGACCGCAAATCTTAGTAGCGTTGTTCTTTTCTGGTTTTTAATCTATTTCTCTATTCACCTTTTTCAAAATTATAAACGAGTTGAGATAGAGTCCCTTATTTGGGAAGCTGCTGTTAAAGATTTTGAACTTAAAACACTTAAATCTCAGCTTAATCCTCATTTCATGTTCAATGCGATGAATAGCATAAGAGCGCTGATTGAAGAAGATCCTGAAAATGCAAAAGCTGCCTTAACTAGGTTGTCAAATATTCTGCGCTATTCCCTTAAGATGGAAAGAAATGAAACTGTTCCATTGGAAGAAGAAATTCAAACTGTCACCGATTACCTTGCCCTCGAATCTATAAGATTTGAAGAAAGACTAAATTATGAAATTAATATCGATCCCCGGTCCGATAAAATAGAAATTCCTCCCATGATGATTCAAACAATTGTTGAAAATGGAATTAAACATGGTGTTACCAAAAGAACTGAAGGAGGAAAAATTACGGTTAATTCAAAAATGAACGGATCAAACCTGATAATTCAGATTAAGAACAGCGGTCAGATCAATGAGGAATCCTTACGCCATTCGAAAGGTTTTGGCATTGATAATACTAAGCAGAGATTAAATCTTCTTTATGGTGATAAAGCTGTTTTTACTATTAAAAATGAATCACCGGACGTAGTTTTAGCAGAAATTAAAATCCCAATCGGAGGAACATTAAATGAAAGCATTAATAATTGATGATGAAAGATTAGCTCGGGTAGAACTTAAAAGGCTTCTTGCACCTTTTAAAGAGATTACTATTGTCGGCGAAGCAGTCAATGCCGATGATGCCATAAATAAAATAAATGACCTCAAACCTGATATTATTTTTCTTGATATTCAAATGCCCGGAAAGAATGGTTTCGAAATGCTCGAGGAACTTGACTCCGTCCCTACTGTCGTCTTTACAACTGCTTATGACGAATATGCTCTCAAAGCATTTGAGTTCAATGCCATGGATTATCTTCTAAAACCTATTGAACCCAAAAGACTTGAAGACACAATAAAAAAACTTGTCGAGAAAAATCGTAAAGAAATCCTTGCCGTAATTGACAAGCCTGTATTGTCTGAAGATGATCAGGTCTTTGTTAAAGATGGGGAGAGATGCTGGTTTATAAAGCTTTTCAATGTGCGCCTCTTTGAATCGGAAGGGAATTATGTCCGCCTCTATTTTGAAGATCATAAGCCGCTTATATTAAGAACTCTCAATTATCTTGATGAACGTCTCGATAATAAGGTCTTCTTCAGGGCGAACAGGAAGCACATCGTTAACCTCAAATGGATTGAAAATATTGAACCCTGGCTTAACGGCGGTCTCCTTGTAAAACTTAAAGGCGGAAATAAAATTGAGGTCTCAAGAAGACAGGCAATTAAGTTCAAAGAGATGCTTAGCCTGTAATTGTTCCTAAAAACTATTATTGACATACCAGCCGCTTTTATTTATATTTACTTTCTATTTAAAAATTGATAAAAACCGATGGAATCAAGCGATATTAAGATTTTTTCCGGCTTGTCTAATGTCCCTTTAGCCGAAAAAATAGTCAAAAGACTTGCTCTGCCATTAGGTTCTGTAGAGTTCAAGCGTTTTAGCGATGGTGAAATCTGGGTTAAGTACGGTGAGAATATTAGAGGTTCGGATGTATATATTATCCAATCTACTAATCCTCCAGCAGATAATATTCTGGAATTACTTATAATGATCGATGCCGCTAAAAGAGCATCGGCTAAAAGAATTACTGCAGTTATTCCCTATTTTGGTTATTCAAGGCAGGATAGAAAAGATCAACCAAGGGTTTCTATAACTGCTAAACTGGTCGCTAATTTGATTACTACTGCCGGCGCTGATAGGGTTATGACTATGGACCTGCACGCATCGCAGATACAGGGATTTTTCGATATCCCGCTGGACCACTTATACGGTTCTTCCGTTTTCACCGGTTTACTTGAAGGAATTTCCGATAATTTGGTTGTTGTTTCTCCCGATGTGGGCGGAATTAAAATGGCTCGGGCATATGCTAGAAGACTGCATGCCAGCCTTGTACTGATTGATAAAAGAAGACCTAAACCGAATACTTCTGAGGTTGTTAATATAATCGGAAATGTTGATGGCAAAGATATTCTTTTAGTTGATGATCTGATCGATACTGCTGGCACTTTCGTCGGTGCAATCAGTGCTTTAAAGAAGCAGGGTGCGCGCAGGATTTTTGGCGCAATTACTCATCCGGTTTTTTCTGGTGATGCAGTAAAAAAAATTCATGATTCTGAACTCGAAATACTTTATGTGTCTGATACTATCCGCTTTAAAGGAAATTCAGATAAAATTAAGGTCATAACTGCTTCGGAAATGTTTGCCGAAGCGATAAGAAGAACATCTAATAATGAGTCGATAAGCTCATTGTTTGAAATTGATAAAGGATAATTTTTAGTCTCTGGAGATATAATGGAAAAAATAGTTCTAAATGCAAATGAAAGA
>PLLW01000020.1 GCA_003141435.1 Ignavibacteriales bacterium | reverse complement strand
TCCCTAAGTTCCCGCTTAATCTTTTCGATGCTCATACCATATGCTTGTTCAACTTTCTCTTTTGAGCCGTATTGCTGTGTGAACATCTGTATCTGATAGTTGATCCTGTTTTCAACTTCCTCATCGGTAACAGTGATAGAGTCAATATTTGCCTGGGCATATACAAGCTTATCCTCTATCATTGCTTTGAGTACCTGGTTTTTTAATCCCGGAGTCTCAGGTGATATTTTCCTTTGGGATGCTACTAAACTAACCTGGAATTGAAGTTCGCTTTGCATTATTATTTCATTATCAACAATGGCAACTACCTTATCAATTACTTCCTGGCAAAATAAGGGAATAGCAAAAAGGAAAAAGAAAAACAAAATCTTAATTTTCATCTTATACCTATTTTTTAATTTCAATATCATTTTGTGAATATAACTTTTCTAAATAGTCGCTAAACTGTATTTCTTTTTTATTAGATATATATATCGACGAAACCTTGTCTTTTATAATATCTAAAGGAGGAATAGTCCCTTTCTCGTATTTGTCAACTAGCTGGACTACTGCGTAATAGTTGTCTCCGGTATTAACCACAATGCTAATTTCCTTTGGATCTAATGCCTCAACTATCCTAAGAAGTCCTGCAGGATGAATCTCAGGTTCATCAAACAATCTATTTAATATAATGTTTGAAGCGTCCCTCTTAAAAACATTTGAAGCCTTATTCCAGTTGCTTTCAATTGCTGCCGTACGGAACTGAATAGCCTTGCCTTCATTTGTAAAATTTATTCGGTTAAGAAGATAGGCTTCATTATTCAACCTAAAGAGATCATTGTGCGATACAAAATAAGCTTCCAAGCTTTTATCATCAACATACGTTTCTTTGTCTTCATAAAACTTCTTTATCATTAATGCCGAAGCAAGCTCTTTTTTTGAGTTCTCCATTATTTTCTGATATTCACTGCTCTTTAATATTCCCTCTTTTATCGCTTGCTGGTAAAGACATTCACGATTTATCCAGTTTCTTATTATTTCGCTTCGAAATTGATTATTTCCGGGAACAGAATCTATAATTGTCTGTAAATCTTCTTTGGAAAGGTAGGCGTTATTGACCTTGGCAACAAAATCTCTTTGTGGCGTTTCTTTGCCGCAGCCCGTAAAAAATGCTGCGGCAGAAACTATAGTTATTATAAGATAATTAGTTCTTAAAAGCTTTCTCAAGATTATCGTAATAAATGACCGCTTTATATTCGTTCTTTAATTTGTCAATATATTCCTGTTCAAGTCTTTTGCTTTCCGATTCCTGGAAAGCACCGGAAACCTCGGCTTTAGCTTCTTCAAAAGTCTTAACCCTTGAGGGTTCTTTTGCGACAAGTTTAATTATTGAAAACCCACCTGTATTAGCAAAAGGATTTGAATAATCTCCTGAATTTTTAAGCTTATTAGCTTCCACGGAAAGTGGAGAATTATTTATTTCCACAAGACCGTAATTGCCGGCTTTTTCTGCATAACCCGGACGCTCAGTGTATTTGGCTGCAATTGAATCAAAATCATTCCCTTTCTTTAAAAGATCATAATAATGATTAATTAAAGAATCTTTTCGCGAAAATATTTCGCTAAAGTTAATTCTGTCAGGAAATACATAATTGTTTTTTGTGGTTGTATAATAATTGTAAAGTTTCGTGCTGTCAAAACTTATTTTACTCCAAACCTCATCGTCCTGAAGTTTAAAAATAAAAATTCCGTTCCTGTAATCTTCCATTAAGGAAGCAAATTCGGCATTGGTCTTTTCAAGATTCAATGCTTCCGCATCAAGCATGTAATCAGCACCTATTTTATTAGCGAAACTCTTTAATATATCATATGTGATTAACTTGTTCAAATAATCACTACTGCCGTTAAGCTTATTAAGAAATTCCTGGGCTTTAATGCTGTTTCCTTCATATGATAATACTTCGGTATCTTTTATTTCAGCCATTTTTGGATGATCACCACCTACTTTTACAGTGTCGCTTTTGGATGCTATTATTTGCAGGTTTTTATCATTTACTCTGAAATTATATTTTATCTTTAAGTGCGCAATTAATGAATCATACTCACCCTGGTAGCGGGTCTGCTTAAAGATTTTCTTAAGATTTTCTTTGTCCTCCTCAAAGGTAGGATAAGGCTTTTTGTCCGTTACTTTGATGATATGATAACCGAAATTCGTTTTAACCACATCTGATACTTGTCCGACACTAAGGTTAAAAGCCGCTTCGTCAAATTCCTTAACCATCATTCTGCGTTCAAAATAATTTAGATCCCCACCCCTTTCTTTAGACCCTGTATCATCGGAATATTGCATTGCTACTTTGCCAAATTCTTCTCCTGATTTTAGGGCTCTTAGTACTGTATCCAATTTGGCTTTTGCATATGCTGTGTCCGGTACGCCTTTTGCGTTGTTAAAAGAAACTAAAATATGACTTGCCCTGATCTGCGGCACTCTTTCTTTCTTTTCTGTAACTTTAATTATATGAAAACCATATTTTGTTCTAACAACCCATGGGTATACTTGCCCCTTGGGTGTATTATAAGCTGCATCTTCAAATTCAATAGGAAGTTGCCCTGCAGTTACATAAAATATATCGCCGCCATCTTTTTTGGAAAATGAGTCCTGCGAATATTTTGAAACCATTCCCTCAAAACTTTTCCCGCTTTTAATACTGTCAAGAATTGCCTGTGTAAATTTCCTTGCAGCTTCTTCACCGGAAGAATCAGGCCTTATCATTAAATGACTGACCCTTAGTTCCCATTTCTTTTTATCATATAGATTCTTAATTCCGGGGTCTACTATGTTTTTTTCAAGAAGATATGTAACACCAACCTTTTTCTTGTAATCAGTAAGCTCTTCCTTTAAAGCCAGGTCTTCGCCATATCCGCGTACTTCAGCATCTCTCAATTTCATTTTGAAATTCAAATATAGATCAAGAAAACTCTTTAGCTTTGATAAGCTGTCTTTCTTTGCAACATCTACATTGCCAACATTTTTAACATATGCATTTTCAAATTCATTCATTTTAATTTCACTATCACCAAATTTAGCAACAACTAAATCTGCATGCTGAGGTGCACATGAAGATAAAATAAATGCTAATGCTATTGAGAAAAGAATCGTGCTCCGAAATAACATCTCTATGGTTCTCCTAATAATTATAAATTTTTAGCTAATAATTTTAGTTATTACACTCTTGAAAAGCAAGAAAAATTAGCTGTAAAAACAACTATTTATGGGTTTTATCTTTATTTAAGTAACGTGATTTTTATTGCTTTCTGATAATTCCCGGCATAAAAATTCACCAAATATACGCCGCTTGAAAGTTTTGAAGCATCCAGGGTTATTTCATGATCCCCGGCAACTGCAAAAGCCTCATAAAGGGTACTAATCTGACTGCCAAGAATGTTATATATATTAATCCTGACATTTGAACCCCGTGGTATAAAATACTTTATTTTCGTCGTTGGATTAAAAGGATTTGGGTAATTCTGATATAATATAAAATTGTCAGGTTTAATCAGGTTATCATTTCCCTCACTAAGAACTTTTGCATAGTTCAACGCAGCAAGTGCATCAATAATTCCCCACCCCATATGACGGTCAGGAGCTGTATTCTGTGAAGCAGTATTTCTTAACGCATCTCTGATCTGCATTGGAGTTAATTTGGGGTTATAGGATAACAACTGGGCACAAACACCTGCTGTCAAAGGGCAACTGAAAGATGTGCCGCTTTCTATAGAAGAATAGCTGGTATCATTATATGGATCTGCATAATAATCATTGGTGCCTAAAGCCATAACATCAGGTTTGATCCTTCCGTCTACTGTGTTTCCAACACTGCTGAAATATGAACGGACCCCTGTATATGTCACAGAGCCAACTGTAATTATACTATCTGCATCCGCAGGAGCGTCCAGTTTATTATGAGTTGGATCGTCTCCTTCATTGCCTGCGGCATTTACTACACAAATACCCTTGCGGGCTGCTAATACGGCACCTTTAGTTATTCTTGCAGTCCTGCCGTCCATACTCTGCCATGTATAATTGAACTGTGCAGGTACCGTGTCATCAAAAGTTAAATAACCCAATGATGTTGAAGTAACCTCCACCCCTATATTGTCCGCCCATTCCATTGCGGCTATCCAATTATCTTCTTCAATTGGAGATTCGCTGTCTGTGTTCTCAGTTTTCGCCAGAATGTAATTAGAACCATAGGCAGGACCAATAAGCTGACCCGGCTTATATCCCCCTATTAAAGATAATGTCATCGTTCCATGCGAACCTTCCCCATGACCACCTGAATCATCTCCAATGTAAGTGCGGTGATTTACAAAATCATATGTTGCAATAATTTTTAAACTATCAAATACTTCGTGGCTGAGCAGACTTATTCCAGCATCCATTACACAAATTGTAACTCCCTGCCCCTTATATCCTAAATCATGAAGCGCTGGAACGTTAATTTGTTGTAGCTGTGCTAATGAAGGACCATAATTAAGTGAATTTGCCCCGGTCGGCCTGTAAGTCGCACTTACCTTATTTAATTCATTCTTCGGTTCTTTAATTTCTGCACGTTTCTTAAATTGATAAACAATATCAGCTTTATCTACAAATGACAATCCCAATATATTATCTAATTCTTGTTTTGTTATATACCCGCTTACTCCATTAAACCATTTGGAAATCTGTTTTACCTCAAATCCTTCTGATTGAAGTTTCGAGATGTAATCCTGATATACTGGTAAATCGGAATAATCTATTAAAGAAGATTTATCCAGCACCTTTTCTCTTCTCTTTAATGATAATTCACTCACTACATTCTTCGGAGCAGAATAAAGTTTATTTAAGTTGTTCCCCTTATCCTTAAAAAATATCCAGACCAATATCTTGGAACCATCTGATACTGAACTAAGTTTATTCTTCAAAACAATAGAGGTCTTATCAATAGGTGTCTGGGCAAAGCAAACAAAAATTGATAACACCACTACCGCCAAAATCTTTTTCATACGTTATCCGATCGTCTTAATCTAAAATCTATTTGACTCTCACACCGCTTTTTACTGAATTATCTACACTTAAAACTTGCAATTCTCCCTTTTCATTTTCAACAGCTAATACCATCCCTTGCGATTCCAGACCCATCAGTTTTGCCGGCTTAAGATTAGCCACAACAACAACCTTTTTCCCTTTAATATCTTCAGGGGAATAATGTTTGGCGATGCCTGCAATAATCTGCCTTTCTTCATCGCCTATTTTAATTTTAAGCTTTAATAGCTTCTCACTCTTTGGAACTCTTTCCGCCTCAATTACCTCGGCAATCTTAAGATGGGTTTTCATGAAGTCATCATAAGTTATAAGTTCTTCCACAGCCTTAGGGACTTCTGCACCTTCCGCTGCAAGGCTTTCCTTCTGCTTTGCAATTACTTCATCTTCAATCTTGGTGAATAATATTTCGGGTTTATTCAACTGATGTCCCTCCTTTAAATTATCTTTGCCTGAATCAAACCACTTTACCAAATCGGCATTCAACATCTTAAATATTTTTTCTGATGAAAACGGTACAACCGGTGATAAAAGTTCTCCCAGAGTATAAATCGCTTGAAGACTAACATTTAACGTCGTGGCGCATCTTTCCTTATCAGTCTTAATTGTCTTCCATGGCTCCGAATCGTTGAAATACTTGTTCCCTGCACGGGCTAAATTAATTATTTCAAGAACCCCATCCCTTATTTTATAACTCTCAAAAAATTCTGAAACTTTTTTAGGATAACCTGAAACAAGCTCTATCATCTCCTTGTCTATCGGCAATAGTTCATGCCTCGTTGGAACTTTTCCATCAAAATGCTTTTGAACAAACGTAAATGTGCGATTGATAAAATTCCCTAATATGTCCGCTAATTCATTATTGTTCCTTGCTTGAAATTCACTCCACATGAAATCAGTATCCCTTGATTCAGGAAGATTAGCTGCCAGTGTATATCTCAAAGGATCAGCTGGAAAGATTTTCAGAAAATCAATCACATCTATTCCCCAGTTTCTGCTCTTGGAAAACTTCTTCCCTTCAAAATTAAGGAATTCGTTTGCGGGCACATTCTGCGGAAGTATATATTTCTCCTTCTCCCCGTCATTCCATGCCATTAACATTGCGGGAAAAATTATGCAATGAAATACAACATTATCTTTTCCGATAAAGGCAATATATTTTGTTTTCTCTCCCTGCCAATATTCCCTCCATAGATCATCTTTCCCCTTCAATTTTGATAATTCTTTGGAAGCTGAAATGTACCCCAGCACAGCCTCAAACCAAACATAAAGTACCTTTCCTTCGGCTCCCTTCAGCGGAACCGGAACTCCCCAATCCAAATCTCTTGTAATTGCACGGTCCTTCAAACCATCCTTTAGCCATCCCTTGCAATACTGGATCACATTATCCTTCCAGCCGTATTTGTCGCTGGAATAATTAATATACTCCTCCAGTCTGCTCTGGTAATCTCCAAGTGGGAAAAACCAATGTGACGTTTCCTTTAGCACCGGTGCTTCCCCTGTAATTTTGCTTATCGGATTCTTTAATTCTGAGGGATCATATAAAGTCCCGCAGTTTTCACACTCATCGCTCCGCGCTTCTTCGAATCCGCAGTTTGGACATGTCCCCTCTACATAACGGTCCGGCAAAAACATCTTCGCCTTTTTATCATAAAACTGGTTTGTCTTTTTTTCCTTTAACAATCCCCTGTTATAAAATTCAAGGAAAAACTCTTTGGAAGTCTCATGATGAATCGGAAGGCTTGTCCTTGAATAAATATCAAAGCTCATACCGAATTGTTTAAAAGCCTCTTTATTAATATTATGATAACGGTCGATTATCTGCTGTGGTTTTATGTCTTCCTTATCTGCACTTATCGTAATCGGAACCCCATGCTCATCCGATCCGCAGATAAAAATAATATCGCTCCCTTTTAATCTCTGGTATCGCACATAAATATCCGCAGGCAGGTAAGCACCGCTTAAATGCCCAAGATGTATCGGTCCATTCGCATAAGGAAGTGCAGATGTAACTAATATTTTTTCTGTGGCCAAAATAAAATCCGGGTTTATGCAAAAAAGAAAGATAAATATAACAATTTCACCGATAATTCTCCCTGTTTCACCGATTTTTCCTTCTTTTTCCTGCTATGTCACAATAATTTTAACTTAGGTATTTTAAAAAGGAGATGAAAATGGAAGAACATAGAAACCTTGGAAGCAGAGTAGTCCTGGGAATAATTTTAATTGCTATTGGTGTAATATATCTTGCAAAATCATTTTACTTCCCTTTTGATATAGAAATTTTTTCATTCCCGTTTATTTTGATTGTTATCGGTATCATTATTATGCTGAATTCAGGAAATAAATTATTCGGGGCGCTTGTATTAATTTTCGGTCTCCTTCTGTACTTTGGCGATCATATAACCATTTGGCCTTTTTTCTTTATCCTTTGGGGTATTTATATAATCTTCAAACAAAGAACTCGCAGATCGAGATTTTATGACCATCCTCGACCCGATTCTAATCCTGATTCTAATCCTGAGGAAAAAAAGGATATTCATGATGAAATAAAAGACTTTGTCCATTCACAAAAAAAACGATTCTATGACTCCTCCATTAAAAGAGATTATATCGATGATATCGCTGTTTTTGGCGGGGGACATAAAGTAATCCATTCCGATAGCTTCAAAGGCGGTAATATAACTGCCATTTTCGGCGGTAGCGAAATAGACCTTACCCAATGCAAACTTGCCCCGGGAGAAAATATTATCGATGTGGTTATCATTTTCGGAGGAACTACCATTGTTGTCCCTAATAACTGGGATGTAATTTTAAGCGTTACTCCTTTATTCGGAGGCTTTTCTAATAAAAAAAGTAGGTACGTAAGTTCAGGAATTGAACCCTCCGGCACTCTTATAATTAAAGGTGTTATCCTTTTCGGCGGCGGTGAAATTAAATCTTATTAATTTATAATGAATAACCCGATCCTAAAAAACCAAAGTAATATATACTTCTATATATTATTTTGGTTGTTCGAAAGCCTGGCTTATTTCTTGCTCATTTCACTCGGACTTAATATAGAAATAAAGTTTGCGCTCATTGACAGCCTTGTCTTCAATCTCCTTTTAGCTGGCTTGGGTTTGAGTTTCTGGTATCCTGCCCAATATATTTCCATAGAAGATAATTTTAATTATAAAATCTTCATTAAGCATTTAACCAGCGGAATTATTTCCTCCTGTCTGTGGCTCCTCTTTGGCTTTTTAATAATCAATAACTTCCTAAAATCGCCTGTTTACTCTGACTTTTTCTATTCAACTCTTGGCTGGCGCTTTTTCATCGGTCTCTTATTCTATTTCCTCATATCTGCCTTCTACTATATTATTATTTATTACAACAGTCTGCAGGAAAAAATTCTTAAGGAATCCGAACTCAAAAGCCTTGTCACCGAATCAGAATTGAAATCCTTAAAGTTCCAGATAAACCCCCATTTCATTTTTAACAGCCTCAACTCAATGAGCGCCCTAACTACAATTGATCCCGATCGTGCAAGAAGTATGATCCTCAAGTTAGCCGATTTTTTACGATATACCCTCGCTAATAATGGAAAAGATAAAAACCGCCTTGAAGAGGAACTAAAAAACATTAACCTCTATCTCGATATTGAAAAGATCCGTTTTGAAGAAAAGTTTGACTATATGGAAGAAATTGAAGATGGCGTTCTCGATCTCAAAGTCCCCAATATGATTCTTCAGCCTTTATTTGAAAACGCCATTAAGCATGCTGTATATGATTCCCTTGGCAAAATTACAATTAAACTAAAATGCAGTATTGAAAACAATTTCCTCAAAATTTCCCTCGAAAATAACTTCGAAGATGGCTATTCAAAAAAAGGTGCTGGAATAGGACTTCAAAACATCAAAAGCCGCCTCGAACTTATCTACAATCAAAAAAATCTCGTCGATATTAAAAAAGAAGGGGATATTTTTAAGGTAATTTTATATATTCCAATCTGAAATATTCCTCTTCATTTATAATGCCGTGTAGTAAATGAGTGATAATTATACCGCCGTCATAATCGACGATGAATCTCTTGCCCGTGAAATAACAAAAAAATATTTGGCCGGTCACGAAGAAATTTCTGTCTCTGCCGAATGTTCCAATGGCTTCGACGCTATTAAAAAAATCAATGAATTAAACCCTGACCTGATCTTCCTCGATATTCAAATGCCGAAACTTAATGGCTTCGAAATGCTCGAACTACTCGAAAATCCCCCGGTCATTATTTTCACTACTGCCTTTGACCAGTTCGCCCTTAAAGCCTTTGAAGCCAACGCTGCAGATTATCTCCTCAAGCCCTATTCCAGCGAAAGATTCGATGAGGCAATCCAAAAAGCTTTTGTTCGTCTGCGCAGCAAAACCCCTCAAACCGGACTTATTAAAAAGTTAATTGAACAAAATGATGAAAAAAAGGAATTCCTGGAGCGGATCGTTATAAAAAACGGACCCAAAATAAGCATCATTCCGGTTACGGAGGTCAACTATATTGAAGCGCAGGACGATTATGTCATGATCTATTCCTCCGAAGGTAAATTTCTTAAACAAAAAACAATGAAGTTCTTTGATGAACATCTTGACCCCAAAGATTTTATTCGCGTGCACCGTTCCTATATTGTTCCCGTAAAAGGGATCAAAAAGATAGAACTCCTTGAAAAAGATACCTATCAGGTAATTCTGCAGGACAAAACCGCCGTTCCCGTCAGCAAAACAGGTTATGAAAAATTAAAAGAAATTCTAAATTGAAAAGATTATTTAGAATATTTTTATTAATATAATACTTACAATTTTTAGAATTACGGATTTAATATGGATAAAGATCTTTTATCAATTCAGGAAGCAAGGGATCTTGCCTCTAAAGCTAAAGCTGCCCAACTGGAATTTAAACATTTTACCCAGGATCAGGTCAATGAAATTATTAAAGCAATGGCTGATGCAGGTTACGCCGCCGCTGAAAAATTAGCTAAAATGGCTGTTGAAGAAAGTGGTATGGGCAACGTACATGATAAAATTATTAAAAATCAGTTCGGTACTAAAAATGTCTACGAATCGATAAAAAACCTTAAAACAGTCGGCGTCATTGCAAGTGAAGCCGATGGCAAAGTATTAAGAATCGCAGTTCCTATGGGAGTCGTTTGTGCCCTTGTCCCCTCCACAAACCCAACTTCCACCGCAATGTTCAAAGCTATTATTTCCTTGAAAGGAAGAAATGCCATTGTGGTAAGCCCCCATCCTCGTACATTAAAATGTACAATGGAAGCTTTAAAAATTGTATCTGATGCTGCCGAAAATGCAGGCGCTCCAAAAGGTTTAATTCAATGCATGTCCGCAGCCACCATGGAAGGCACAAATGCATTGATGAAAGATAAAAACATTGCCGTTATTCTTGCCACTGGAAGCAATCCGATGGTCAAAGCAGCCTACAGTTCAGGCACTCCTGCTTATGGAGTTGGCTCCGGAAATGTCCCCGCTTTTATTGAAAGAACGGCCAATTATAAAAAGGCTTGTGCCGATATCGTTTACGGAACTACTTTCGATAACGGAACTTTATGTTCATCCGAACAGGCTATTGTTGCCGATAAACCAATTAAAGATAAAGTTATCCAGGAACTTAAATCAATCGGCTGCTACTTTGTAAATAAAGAAGAAAAAGAAAAATTAGCACGCGCTATCCAAAGAAATAATGGTGTAAACCCTGAAATCGTAGGAAAATCCGCAACTTTCATTGCAAAGTATGCAGGTATCAATGTCCCCGATTCTACCAAAGTGCTTATCGCTGAATGTACCGAAGTCGGCAAAACAGATCCCTTGTCCATGGAAAAACTCTCCCCTATTCTTGCTTTTTATGAAGCCGATGGATGGCTCGACGCATGCCATAGATGTACCGATCTCCTCAATTTTGGCGGTATCGGACATAGCTTGGTTATCCATTCAAGCGACCAACCCATTATAATGAAATTCGCCCTTGAAAAACCCGCATTCAGAATTCTCGTTAATACCCCATCCTCTGTTGGCGCGGTTGGATATACAACAGCACTTTCTCCTTCACTAACATTAGGTCCCGGCACATGGGGTGGTTCCATAGTCTCTGAAAATGTCACCGCTAAACATCTCATAAATGTAAAAAGCATTGCCTTTGAAACTAATCCAATCAATAAAGGTGAAAGCGTAACTTCTTTTGATATGCCCGATCCCAAACGCCCTGCCGTTTCCTCATTCATGAAAGAAATTGAAGATCGCCTTAATGCCCGTGCAGGTAATCCCCCGTCAAAAGAATATCACCGTCCGCCGCTCGAAGTTAAAAAAGAAGAAAAGAAAGTCGAAAAAGGAAAAGCCTACGGAACCGGCATTTCCGAAGATGATATCAAAAAGATCATCCATAACTTCACCCGGTAATATTTATTGGCTGGCAGACTTTATTGACAAATTGGCATTCCCCAATATTGCCATTCCCGGTAAAAGCAGAAATTCTATAGACAATTAACCACATCCCTCTTTAACCTACTCCTTATCCCTTCCGCAATTGGGTAAAAGAGCAACTTCAGAGCAAGGTGAGAGCAACCTGAGAGCAAGGTGGAATGACTGCAATTTTAGTTTTGACATGTTAAAATACCCCACTCCCCTCCCCTCTCGTACCCCCTCTGTCTATAAATTATCCCTCTGCGACTGTTCAAAACTCAATCCGTTATAAAACAATATTTACAGGAAGTTTTTCATTTACCCTCCTGTAAATACCATTAGTCCCATATATTCCACTATAAAAATTCTATTTCATTTTTACCCGGGAAACATTTATGATTTAATACTAATCTTTTTATATTTGTAATAACATGAATCTTGAATTATACAATTATTTTGATTTATTGAAGGATTTCAATAATCCTATTTATTATTCAATTGCCTTAGGTACCATCCTTTTTGCTTTTTTATATATAAACCATTATCGGTTCTATTTGCCCTCAAAAAAACAGCATCTTCTTGAAAAAAAGGAATTGAAATTAAAGAATCTGGAATTGGAGATTAAAAAAAATCAATTGGAATATGACCACCTTAAAGTTTTTGCTGATCTTTCTGATACTGATCCAAATGCAATTATTAGAATGTATAAAGATGGCAAAATTTTTTATAAAAATATCTGTGCCAACGAAATTTTCGGTAATATACATTCATTGGATGAACTGCTACCGGGTTATGAAGATAGCTTAATAGGTATAATTGAAAATGGTTCCGGGATACAGGATAAATTAAAATGGGAGCAGAAATATTTCATGTACTATTTAAGGGGAGTTAGTTCTCTCGAAATAGCTCAAATAACTTTTTTTGATTTAACTGCCAAAACGATCTCTGCAAAAAAATTAAGCTATCAAAGAAATAAGTATAAATCTCTTTCGCTCTATCTTCAGAACAATCTGGAGAAGGAAAAACAAAGAATAGGTATGGAATTGCATGACAATATCTGTCAGGACCTTTATATGATAAAGCTTAAAATATTTAATTCCTTAAAAGATGGCGTTGATTATAGAAACAATATTTGTGAAATAGATTCGTTTCTGGATGATACACTGTCCGAACTTAAAAGTATTATGTTTGATCTAAGACCTAAAATAATGGGAGATCATGGACTTTTTAGTGTGGTGCAGACTTTAGTAAATAATATTTCAAAGGCAAAAAGGATCACTGGAACTACTGATTATAATGGAGAAATTCAGAAATTTGATCCTGACTCTAATATCTATATATTCAGAATAATACAGGAATCCTTGAACAACATTATCAAACATTCAGAAGCGACTGAATTTAATATTCAGTTTATTTATTCAGAGAATTATTTGACTATAATAGTCTCGGACAATGGACACGGATTTGACACCAATATTATCAATTATACCCATTCAAATGGTTTGATGAATATGTCGGAAAGAGTAAAAGCACTTAATGGCAGCATGTCTATCAACTCTTCAATAAATGGGACTTTTTTGAAGCTAAAAATACCTTATAAATTATGAAGAATATCAGAATATTATTATGCGACGATCATACCTTGGTTAGAAGCGGTTTCGTAAGCCTGCTTAAAAGTGTTAAGGGAATATATGTAATTGGTGAAGCTGAAAATGGCGCCGAAATGATCAAAAAATATTATGAGACACATCCCGATATTATAATTGCAGATATATCTATGCCTCAATTAACGGGCATAGAGGCTTTTTACAAAATCAAAGAAACAAACCCGAACGTTAAGATATTGTTTCTTTCTGCTTTTTATTCCGAACAGTACATTTATCTTACTTTAAAAGCAGGCGCTATGGGACTTTTAGATAAAAATATTACCGGGGGTGAATTTTTGTTCGCCATAAATGAAGTGATCGAGGGAAGAAAATATTTCGGAACAGAATATAACCAGAAAAATCTTTCAGCGCTGATTAAAAAATATGAACATAAAAGGAAGCCATTTCTTTCAAATGTACTTTCTGAATTTAATGATAAACTTCTTTTTTTTATATCCGAGGGATTTACAAGTGATCAAATTGCAAAGAAATTATTTGTAAGCAAACATACCATTGATGCCCACCGGGTAAAACTCATGGAGATATTGAACTTAAAGACCGGACATGACCTTCATAAATATGCAATCTTATATACTGAGAGTAAAAAAATATAATAGTTCTATTATTGACTTTCAGCATGCTTGAGAAATTCTAACAAAAACAAGAAAATAATATAATAGCTCTATTACATAATTTGCATTCCTAATTAAATAAATTATGCCTATCAATTTTTAAAATAGGTAGTTTATGAAAAATATTAAAATCTCTCTCGTGCTATTTCTATTGCTGTCTAGCTTGTTATTTTCACAGCAGGTGATAGGGAAAATCTATAACAAACAGGAAGCTGACAATCTTTACGGACAGGTCCTGCTTTCAGTACCAATTAATAGTAATACGTTAATTGGTTTGTTGTCAAATTCAACAAATTATATTATGTTTAGAATTAACAATGGGAGTGCTTATATAGTTGATAATAATAGGCGCCCGCTTTATTCTGGAAATTTTTCTGTGAATTCTAATGATGTTTTCAGGGTTTTTAGTATCTCCCTTGTCACTAAAATTCTTCAGGATGGTAATTGCCCAATATCTTATATTGAGTCTAGAGGTAACAACATTTTAACTATTACTAACGGCTTATTTACGTTGGAGTTTTCAAACCCTTGTCCTCCTCTTTGTGATTAATAATGCCCTTTAAATATTTATTCATTTTGGAGTTAATTGTTTGGGCTATGCCTCCCTTAAAACAATTTAAGGGGGGTTACTTTTTATTCTTTTTAGTTATAGCTGTTTCTCCCTTCGCTTCAGTTCTGGGGTTCTATTTAGTAAAACTAATCCCATTTACTATTTATGTCATTTCTTCTTTTATAATGCTCGTAGTCTTACAATATAATCATAGCGGCAAAATAAAATTTCTGATAATAACCTTAATATTTCCGGTCTCTTTTATTATCTATTCGAATGAATGGAATTATGACCTGATTTCGATAATTATTCTGCATAGCTCAATAATTATTTATATAATTTATTTCCTTTTAAAGTCTCTATATGAGAAAAATTCATTGAATTTATATTATTTTATTCTGATTATTTATGAAGCATCTGTTATGCTAAAAATGATTACATTTCTTACAAATATTCAAACCGGGAAACCATACTTCTATATAACATCGATTTTTGAATTACTAATTGGGATATATTTCATCTTTTTTAATATTGAAAATAGTCTCCAATTGAAGTTCGATAAAAAATAATAGATCTATTATCTAAATCCAGCCATAATTACAACTTCACCTTTTTAATATAGTATATCTACTATTAACTTTTTATTTCTATTGAACTATTTTGGTAGCATGAGAATATTCATAAGTTATAGCTCACCAGAGTCTAATATTATATCGGTCCTGGCTGATCAATTAAAATTGTACGGCGAAGTTTATTATTGGGATAAAGATAAAGCACTGGAAGAGTCAGCCTGGGAACAGATTTTTAGCTGGCTTGACAATTCAGATATCGTCTTAGTATTGGTTACCGATGCTTTAATAGCAAGATCAATGTCGGTAGGTAGGGAGGTAGGTAGAGCCAAAAGCGGGAATAAATTTATAGTTCCTATTGTGTCAAGTTCTGTTTTAAAAAAGGGCTTGGTTTTTTATCTGATATAACATATCAGGTCATAGATATTATAAATCCCGCTCCGGCTTTAAACTGTATCATAGATTTAATCGATTGCAAAAACAAAGAAGAATTCCAGAAATTACCTCTCCCTCAACTCTTTCCATTCCTCCATTTCAAGAAAACTCCCATCCACATTTCCTTCCATTTCAAGAAACATTTTATACGGAATAGTAAATGATAAAACATTCTTGTCAACATGTTTCCTTGCCGCAAGGTCAAAGAACCCTATTATCGCACTCGGTTGCTCTTTCTCCCCCTCTGCGTATGAAAACAATACCGACTGGCATGCAGCACCCCATGGCGCAATTACATTATCCCTCTTCTCCCTTCCGTAATTCGAAAGCACTACCAAAGCGGATAGCTGATCCGGGCTGACAAAAAACACAACGCTCACTGGCTTCTCCTCTTCATTCACCAGCCCCAATGGTTTGAATATCACAAATTCCTCCTTCACATTTCTCATCGGCAGACATTCAACAAACTTCTTCGCAAGCTCAGGAGTTTTTATATAATGCTCTCCCTCTCCAAGTTTTCTTGTCCTTCTTGTACCATCAACAAATTCCTTTTTCCCTGTTGATAAAAGATATTCAATGGGAAAACCTTCATATGTATTTCCAAATCCTAGTCCAACGCCGCCCCCCACGCAACCGTATGTTTTCCTGTCAAAGAATGCTGTTTTTCCCTTAGAAGCAGAAGCTGACAGCATTGAGGCAACGCATCCCCATATATTTTCTTTAAATTTGATTCCGTCATCCGGCTCTTTGTCTGATAAAATTACCGCAACCGGGTGCCCCTTTAATTTAATCGACTCCGCTATTCTGCTTTTCATTTGTTATCCATTCCTTAAAAAACACTACCCCAAACATACAAAATCTCCCTAGCTTTGTTTATCCCTTTTCCCCCTATAATCCCCTCTTCTATTTCAACTCACTTTCCCATACTCTGTTCCCTATTGCGCGCTGAAGATTATAGTAAGCCAGTATATTCCTGAATATTAACTGTAGTTCTGATAATTTAGCTTCCGATAAATTAGTTTGTGCGTCTAACAGATCAAGATTCCTAAGTGTCCCATCCCTGTATTGAATTTCAGATCTCGACACTGATTTGGCAGCCTGCTCAATTTGTATGCTTATGTTTTTAAACTGCATGTCCAATGAAGTTATATCTGATAGCGCTTTTGTAACCTCTGACTTAATTGTAATTTCGACATCCTCATTGTGAGATTTAGTTGAAAGCAAATTTGCATCAGCTTCCTGTTCCATAAAATCTTTCTTCGAACCATTATAAATAGGATACTTGAAATTCACCGCTGCAGCAAAATTCCCCCTGATTACATCTATGTTCGGAATAAAACCGTTCTTAAATCCATACATGAAATCAAAATTCAGACTTGGCATGTCATTCTTTCCCGCATTCAGTTTCTGAAGACTGGCTGTCATTTCATTGTCATGCGCAATTTTCATTTCACTTCTTTCTTTCATCGCAATTTGAATAAGAGAATCAGCATTGAAGTTTGCTTTTGAAATATTAAAATTACCAGTTACATTTATTCTCGCATCAGGTGTCATCCCCATAAGAGTTCTTAACTGTATTTCCTGTTTCTTAATATCATTTTCTATATCGATTTTCTGATTTTGAACAGTACTTATTTTAACTTGTGTAGTAAGCGTATCAAAATCCGTGGCTGAACCGCTTTTTACTTTAGCTACTGTGTTCTGCAAATGTATATTCAGATTGTCAATCTGCTCTACCTTTAACTTCAGACTTTCTTTCAGGTAAAGGATTGAATAATATGCCTGTAT
>PLLW01000049.1 GCA_003141435.1 Ignavibacteriales bacterium | reverse complement strand
CTTTTAATATGGCATATCTTGCACAAATCACTTGAACTTACATTTCGGAATAACTGCGATGATACAAAGATATTTGCTGACGAATATTCAATAACTATGGCTATTTCCAGTTTAATTGATAACGCAATTAAATTTACCGACAAAGGATCTGTCAATGTTATTCTCCACAAAGATAAAAATGATGATTTAATCCTTGATGTAAAAGATACTGGCATTGGAATCGACAAAGAATATTTGGACCATATCGGCAGGAAGAAATGGGGTACGGAAAAGCCTATGATGGAGTTGGGCTTGGTCTCGCAATAGTTAAGAAAGTCCTCGATCTGAATAAAGCTGTCATAAGTGTTGAAAGTAAAAAAAATGAAGGGACAATATTTTCTATTAACTTTGGTAAAGGGGGACAGCTTCACGAAAATAAATCAAAAATAGTGGCAGCTGCCAGCGTTCTCGCTGCACCGGAAGAACAGCGGAAAGAGGTGTTTCTGTTAGTTGAAGGTGATTTGATGAACCAGATAACCATTAGAAGATTTATAGAAAAAGACTATCATGTCATAACTACAGTTTCTTCAGATGAAGCAATGGAGATAATAAAAAAAGAAAAAATCGATATGATATTAATGGATATCTCAATCAAAGGGGTCATGAACGGATTGGAACTGACAAAAGAATTAAAAGCATCAAAAGAATTTTCCCATATACCCGTCATAGCGGTTACTGCGCATGTCTTTGAGGAAGATAGACAAACTCATTAAGAGCAGGATGTGAAGGTTATTTAGCCAAACCTTTCACAAAAGAATCGCTTCTTAATATGATTGCTGCTTCTGCCCATAAATAAACAGTTTCTTATCAAAAAAGATGTAGTTCCTTTTTCATCCCTTTGCCTTATTGTGCAATCTTATACCTCATCATTATATTTTCAACGTATAATTATTCTTTAAATAAAAAGAGAAAAAATATGTCACAGGAAAATGGTTATGTAAAAGGTCTTTTTAGCGGTCTCTTAGTCGGTGGTTTAATTGTCTCTATCGTAACTTTACTTTCTGCACCTAAAAGCGGAAAGGAACTGCGCAAAGACATTAAAAATAAAACTGATGAGTGTTTTGATGAAACTGAAAAATTTATTGCAGATGCTAAAGTAAAAGCTAAGGATTTGATGAATGATGGAAAGAAAAGATCAGGGCAGCTTGTAGCAAACGCTAAATCTAAATCAGAAGAACTTCTGAAAAATGCTGAACGCATCTTTACGGAAGCTAAAAACAAAACTGAATCAATTGTTTCTATAGGCAAAGAAGTTGTTGGTGGCGAGTCTGCAAAACTAAAGACTGCTTTTAAAGCCGGTGTTAATGCATATAATGAAACTAAAAATCAGAACAATGAAAAAGATCCATCAGCCTCCCTCTAAGATTAAATTGAAATCTGCAGAGGAGGTAAGTGAATTTGATGAAAACTTAATTAATACTGTGCGGGAACCCTTAATTGCTCTGGATAAAAATTTAAGAGTAGTAAAAGCCAACCGGTCATTCTATGATTTCTTCATGGTAACCCCCGATGAAACAATCGGAACCCTTATATATGATCTGGGAAATAACCAATGGGATATTCCTAAACTGAGAGAGCTTCTGGAGACTATCCTTCCTGAAAAAACGACATTCGATAACTATGAAGTTGAACATAATTTTGATACAATCGGTAAACAATTCATGCTGTTGAATGCCCGGAAAATTCAAAGAGGGTGGGGAAAAGAACCAACAATTCTTCTTGCCATTGAGGACATTACCGAGCGTAAGCGGACCGAATTAATTATACAGCAGCAGAACGAACAGCTTCAGGAACTCAACGCCACTAAGGATAAATTCTTCTCAATTATTGCACATGATTTAAGAAGTCCGTTGACGGGATTCTTGGGCTTAACACAAATTATAGCCGAAGAGGCAAGTAAAATTTCCGCACAGGAATTGAGCCAATTAGGAAGTACTATGCATCAGGCAGCAGATAATTTGTTCAAATTATTGCAAAATCTGCTCGAATGGTCTCAAATGCAAAACGGCTCAATAAGCTTAATTCAAAAAGATATTTTGCTTACGAACATGATAGCCAAAAATTTAGAATCGATAAAGATGAGATGTGAGCTAAAGGGAATTTCGATAAATAATATGGTAACAAACCAAATTCATGCTTATGCTGACGAAAAAATGATAAGCTCGGTTTTACTGAATCTGTTATCAAACGCAGTTAAATTCACCCATCGAAACGGAGCGGTTACAGTCAGCGCTAAGGAAATAAAAGACCAAATGATTGAAGTATCCATTAAAGATACGGGAATAGGTATACCAAAAAACATGGTGGAGAAACTGTTTAAACTCGGCGAAAAAACAGGCAGAAAAGGAACAGATGGAGAATTAAGTACTGGTTTAGGCTTGTTATTGTGTAAAGAATTTATCGATAAAAACGGCGGCAAGCTTTGGGTTGTGAGCGAAGAAGGAGTTGGAAGTACATTTCATTTTACCCTTAAAATGGCCTAAAAACGCATCTTTCAATCCAACGAAAAAATAAATAAAATATATTTTTCGTTGCTTCCTCAAATCGTTACCTAATTACAGTGTAGGATATTTAAATTTATTTCCTGGTAAGTTTTTAGCGATGGGTTTATGGTCTCTATGAATTCTTTCCGCTTTCTTCAGTTACATTAAGGATATTATTACCTGATTTATTATGTTTATTATTAATATTTCACCCTTTAGTAATACAAGAAATCACAGATATAATTGAAAAATAAAAAGAAAATAAATCAAAAAATGACTCCCACGACGAGTAAGTATAGCAGAGTTATTTATCTTTTGTTCCTTGTGCTTGTACCTTTGGTTTTATATATCAGGGTTGTGAACTTCGGATTGAGTGAACTTGATGACTCATCAATAATCTCCGCCATAAACAATACAGAAGGGAGTAAAATTAATCTGAAAGGAGCATTTACTCATGATGCACTGATGAGTGATAGGGGAGATACATTTTATCGCCCTATGCAGATAATATCCTTAATGATAGATGCAGAAATTGGGGGCAGCGAGCCGTGGATTTATCACCTTTCAAATCTTATTTTGCATATCCTTACCGTTGTTGCGCTTTTCTTTTTCCTAAGAAAAATGGGGATTAAAGATGGAATTTCATTCCTTCTCTCACTGCTATTTTCAGTTAATCCTATGTTTACGAATGCCGTGGCATGGATTCCTGCTCGTGGGGACTTGCTGCTTGGCTTATTCAGTTTGCTTTCAGTTATTGCTTTCATAGAATATTTTAACAGCAGGAAAAAGGTTTATCTTATTATTCATGGGATTGTTCTCGCAGGGGCATTGTTTTCCAAAGAGACTGCTGTTTTACTCCCCGTTTTTATTTTATTGTACTATTATTTCGTTAATAAGAATAAATTTCAGCGTAAAGAAATATTTCCCTTTCTGATTGTCTGGTTTATTATTTATGCTGTATTCTTTGCATTGAGGCAAAGCGTATTAAGAATAAATCATTCTCCCAATGAATTCGGAATTATTCCTTTCATAAAAAACCTGCCCGTAATTCCAATTACATTAGGCAAATTCTTTATCCCATATAATTTATGCACAATGCCTTCTTTTAATATGACCGCAATGATAATCGGTTTTATTTTATTGATCGTTTTTACTCTCTTAATTATTAAAGTTATGCGAGGGGAGAAAAGGATCGTTGTGTGGGGAGCTTTATGGTTCCTTGCATTTTCTATTCCACCGATGCTCTTTCGTTCTATCGATGTAAATTTAGGAATAGAAAAATATGATTATTTAGATTACAGAGCCTATCTTCCGGTTTCCGGGTTATTGGTTATTGCAGGACTTATAATAAGTGAATGGTCTGCAGTCATTTCATTTAAAAAAATGCTGCTGTTTTTTATCCCCATATTGCTGATATATTCAATGATAGCTTTTAATTACTCGCCTGTCTTTTCTGATCCTATTTCGTTTTATACTTCTGCTATAAATGAAAACCCCAATAATATTATAAACCTGGTAGTAAGAGGGACGATATATTATGATCAGGGTAATTTACAAAAGGCGATGTTAGATTTTGATAATGCAATCAGAGCGCACTCTTCTTATAGTTTACCCTACTACAATAAGGGGTTAATTTACGAAACACTTAATGACCATTATCAGGCGGAAAATTCATTTTCAACTGCACTGAAATATGATACGCTTTATAAAGAAAATAATTTTCTTCAGGAGAGCCCTTATCTGAATCTTTCATCAGAAAAAATAATTCTTGGGAAATATGCTGAAGCAATAGTTATATTAAAAAATGCAACCCGCAAGTATCCCGCTAACAGCACTATACATATTAATCTTGGACTGGCATATTATTATAGTGCCAAATATGATTCTGCTCTTGCGGAATATAATAAGGGGATAGAACCTGGAAATGGTATGCCTCAATATTACAACAGCAGGGGAATGGTCAAATATTATTTAAAGGATTATGAAGGAGCAGTGGCAGATCTGACAACCGAGATTAACATTAATCCAAATATTGGTGAGGCATATTATTTCAGAGGGCTTGCTTATTCTAAACTTAATAAGCAGGCAGAGGCATTAGATGACCAGGCGCAAGCCCGGAAACTTGGCTTTAAAGAACCCGCAAATAAATGACAAAATAGGTTTTTTAGAAATATTTCTCAGTAATCATTTAGGAATAGATTTATGTCTTAGCTACTATTCAGACACTAGATTGCATAGCCTTACCGTTTTCTATCATTCCTGATAAAAAACCATTCCTAAATGTTTATTATATCCATCTATTCTTACAACTTCAACTTTCCCCGCAACCTTCATTCCGGTTTTAGGGTTTTTTATATCAAGCTGCCCGGTTATTCTCATCCCGCCTTCAAGCTCTACAATACCAAGGCAAAGTGCAGCTACTTCAAAGTCTGATGGCGGATTATATAAAATAGTATAAGTTAATAGTTTTCCGTTTTTAGGAAGAGCAACTATATCAAATTCATTGTGGTCATTATCTCCGCACTTTTTGCAGATTGTTTTGTAAGGATAATGTAGCTGTCCGCATCTTTTGCATTTGTAAGCATAAATATTCAATTCCATTTCAATTCTCCTTAATGAAAGTAAGACAAACAACATTATTCCCGAAGCCGCCGAAGTTACAGGTAAATCCAATCTTTGCATTCTTAACCTGTCTTTTGGCTGCTCCGCCTCTTAACTGAAGAACTATCTCATGAGCCTGACCAACACCTGTTGCGCCTACTGGATGTCCTTTTGCTTTTAAACCGCCTGAAGGGTTAATTGGAAGCTTGCCGCCTATTTTGGTCAAACCTTTCTCAAGTGCTTTGTGCCCTTCACCTTTTTTGAAGAATCCTACTTCTTCACTCTCTGCGATCTCAAGTATTGTAAATGCATCATGAAGTTCCGCTACATCTACATTTTCAGGTTTAATCTTTGCCATTGCAAATGACTGCCTTGCTGCTTCCCTTACTGCAAGTAAATCTGTAGGATCATTTCTTTCATGTACACAATGTGTATCGGTTGCCTGCCCGATTCCGGCAAGCTTGATCATTGGCTTGTTAAGTTTTTTCATGTTCTCTGCAGTCGTAAGAATAATGCACGCTCCACCATCCGAAACAGGGCATACATCATAGAACCTGAGAGGATCGGCAACAAATGGATTATTGGTTGATGCTTCAGGGGAATCAAGTATTCCTTCTATTGTTATATCTTCATGAAGGTGTGCATAAAAATTGTCCAATGCATTTTTATGGTTTTTAACTGCAACCATAGCAAGGTGTCTTGATGTAACACCATATTTGTCCATGTACATTCTTGCAAACATTCCTGCAAGTGATGGAAGTGTTATTCCGTAAATGTATTCTGCCAAGGGATGTGTAAGTGTGGCAACAAAATCAGTTGCTTCAAGCGGGTTTACTTCTCGCATTCTTTCTGCACCTATAACCATAACGGTATTGTACATTCCCGAAGCTATTGCCATATATCCTTGTTTTATCGCCGACGCTCCTGAAGCAGGACCGTTTTCGATAGTTTCTGCCGCAGCGGGTGTAAGGCTGAGATGATCAACAACAGCGCTTGCAAGACCTGTTTGTCCATTAATCCTTCCGCTACCCATGTTAGCTACATAAACCTGATCAACTTTTTTTATACCTGCATCCCTTAATGCCATTAATGCCGGGTAAGCTGCAATTTCAACAAGCGGATATTCTAATCGTGAAAAACTGGTAATTCCAATACCAGCTACATATACTTCCCTCATATTATTTCGCTCCTAATTTTTTTTTCATCTCAATAAGAGAAGTGCCGGTTGAATCAAGCATGGAACGTGTAGCAGCAAGTAAATCTTCCGGTGCCTTCGGGGGATCACTTGGTGCTAGTATACCTGCTTTTGCCTTTGCCATTAAATGTTCCGGAACCGGACGTCTTCCGACTACCAGGGTAGCTCTTGCTCTTTCAAATAATTCTTTTGTTAATGACCATGAAGGACATCCGCCTAATTCATGTGGTATATCAAACCGCTTTTCAAGTTTGTATTCAATCATCCATCTCCTGAATCCGATGCCTGATTCTGCAACAATCAATACTTCTTTCTGTTTTAGAATATCCATATGATATTCCATCTTGGTAGCAAATGCATGCGCACCTACTCTTAATCCGCGCCTCAATGAGAATGTGTGATAAGACATTCCAATTTCAGGACTTACTATTCTTCCGTTTACTATTGCTGCAAGTTCACCGTCTATTTGTGCTATAAGAACATATTCATCTTGCACCCTGTATGAATAATAAGCCAAAAGTTCTGCATATAAACGTGCTGCTACTACGTTATAAAAATCCCTCTCACAATGAATTAATGGTTCAATGTGTGGTAATATATCGGGTATATCTTCTCTTTCAACTTGACGGATTACCATTTCCTGCCCATTCGCTAATGTCATGTATTTAGCCGGGAATTTGATTAACGGAGTTTCTATCGGTCGTAAGATTTTTTCAAGATCGACTGTCATTAAAGTCTCCTGCTTATTAATAATTAATGTTACACTTGAACATGGATGTAAAGTTAGAAAAATATTTGCTTAATAACGATATAATATGATGGGCATTTACCATTTCCCTATCCTAATTATCCATTCGATCCAGCTCTATTCACTTAGCTCTCCGCTTTTTCCTTTCCATAAAACTTTCCATCACAAAGTATCAATTAATGTACTGGTAACAACTCGTAAATGAAGTGAAACCATTCGAAATTATAAAAACCTTTATTTTAATCATATTTCGCAACCTTAAAAAGGTCGAAAAAATAAATAAAATATATTTTTCGACCTTTTTGTAAAATACTGCCTACCTACAGTATAGGGTATTTAAAATTATTTCCGGGTGAGTTTTTACCAATAGATTAAGGTTCAGTCGCTATTGTATATTCATATAATTTTAATAATTTCCTTAACAATACAATATTTATTATAATCAATAAGTATAAATATGTCCCTGCAAAACAATAATAACGAACCTTCTTCTTCCTCTTTCAGGCATGAACTTGGATTATTTGATTCCACAATGCTTGTAATAGGCTCTATGATCGGTTCTGGAATCTTTATTGTAAGTTCCGATATTGCGCGCTCCGTCGGTTCCGCTGGACTTCTCTTACTCGTTTGGTTAATAGCAGGAGTTATTACCCTTATTGCCGCTCTTAGCTATGGTGAGCTTGCAGCTATGATGCCCAAAGCTGGTGGACAATATATCTATCTGTGCGAAGCCTACAACCCATTGGTTGGCTTTTTATATGGCTGGACTCTCTTCCTTATAATTCAATCAGGTACTATTGCGGCAGTAGCTGTTGCTTTTGCAAAATTTACTGGTGTATTAGTCCCGGGTCTCGGAACCACAAATATTTTATTCACTTTGTTGGGATTAAAAATTTCTGCAGGTCAGCTTCTTGCTATTTTCACTATCTCTATTCTTTCCTTCATAAATATTAAAGGATTAAGGCATGGAAAATTAGTGCAGAATATTTTCACTACTGCTAAAATTGTTTCAATCTCTGGACTGATTGTTCTTGGAATCTTTGTTGGGGCAAATGTAAATGCAATCGGCGCTAATTTTATAAATATCTGGAACAGCCAATGGCTGCATATGTCCTCCGGAAAAATTCAATGGGTAGAACAGCTGTCCGGATTTTCTGTTATCGTTGCTATTGGTGTCGCAATGGTTGGCTCCCTTTTCTCCAGCGATGCATGGAATAATATAACTTTTACGGCAGGGGAGGTTAAAAATTCTAAAAAAAATATCCCTCTCTCCCTCTTGATCGGAACACTGACGGTTACTATAATTTATATGATGGTTAATATCTCCTATTTGCTGGTACTTCCATTAAGAGGAAGCCCAAACGGGAATAGTATTTCTTCCCTTGGAATTCAGTTTGCTGCTGAGGATAGAGTCGCTACTGCCGCTGCTAATATTTTCCTTGGTGAACCTGCTGTTATTATTATGGCTGTCCTGATTATGATCGCTACCTTTGGATGTAATAACGGACTTATTCTCGCCGGCGCTCGTGTTTATTATGCTATGGCAAAAGATAATCTGTTCTTTAAGAAGGTGGGTTCGCTCAATAAAAATTCAGTCCCTGCAAATGCTCTTATTATTCAGGCTGTTTGGGCAAGTATCTTGTGTCTTTCTGGAACTTATGGACAGCTTCTTGACTATGTCATCTTCGCCGTCCTGATTTTCTATATGCTGACTATTGCAGGTGTATTTATTTTAAGAAAGAAAAGACCTGATGCCGAACGTCCGTATAAAGCTTTTGGATATCCGGTTCTTCCTGCTTTATATATATTACTTGCTGCCTCTATTTCTATAATATTATTAATATATAAGCCCCAGTATACTTTTCTCGGTTTAATAATAGTCTTGCTCGGTATCCCTGTGTATTATATAAAAAATAGGAAAACTACATAAATAATTTATTATGCGCTGAAATGAAAATGCAGATTATTAAAATTAAATTCATCCTGGTCCTATTTCTCCTTTTAATTCCTGATAATTTGATTTATTCTCAATGGATACTTGCAAAAGGTTCTTATGGCGGATATGTTTATTCTTTTGCCGTCTCAGGTTCAAATCTTTTTGCTGGTACTCATGATGGAGTCTATCTGTCAGCAAATAACGGAAACACTTGGAATTACTCCGGCTTAATCAATAATGTTGTTAGATCTCTGGTAGTCAATGGAAAGAATATTTATGCTGGAACTTCCAATGGATTTTATATCTCGTCCAACAAAGGGAAAAAATGGACCCAGTTTAATGATGGCTTGTCTAATAAAGATATACATGAATTAATTATAAGTGGTAATAATATTCTGGCAGGCTCCTCTGGGGGAGGTGTGTTCCTTTCCTCAAACAATGGAGGGAAATGGACACAGATGAATGCCGGTCTGTCCAATAAAATTATCAGATCGTTTGCAATAATCGGGAAGAATATATTTGTCGGTACTCTTGGCGGAGGTGTTTATATAACTAATGACCTTGGCAAAAATTGGAAGCAGATGAATTCCGGTTTATTAAGTATGAATGTGTTTGCTCTTTGCACAAAGGGTTCTGACTTATTTGCAGGTACCGATCAGGGTATATTTACGTCTCCCGATTACGGAACCAACTGGAAACAAATAAACAATGGCATCCTCAATAAAAATATCTTTGCCTTAACAACAAACCGTTCGGGTCTATTTGCTGGATCTGATGGAGGAGTTTATGCTTCCTCCGACAATGGTTCAACTTGGAATCAAATAAATAATGGTTTGCTCAATGTTAATGTTAGATCTCTTGCAGCCAATGGTAAATTATTATATGCTGGAACTAATGGCAATGGAATCTTTGTAACCGATAATAATAAATTCCTTTGGCAGCAGGCAAATAATGGCTTGTCGAATTCTTATATCAGGTCCTTTGTTGTTAGTGATTCAACATTATACGCTGGTACGGATGTCGGAATTTACTCTTCTCCTGATAATGGAAAAAGCTTCTCTTTCCTGGGATTGGAAAAATCTCACATCGGCTCTCTTGCAGTTAAGGGTGTATATAAGTGCGCTGGAACATGGAACGGATTTTACTCTTCTGAAGATAATGATACCGCATGGACCCTTTCAGGTCTGCAGAATAAAAATGTTCGTTCTCTGATTGTTAAAGGAGCCTATTTATTTGCAGCAACGGATGAAGGTGTTTATTTAACATCCAATAACGGTTCTCATTGGAAACTCTTAAATCATGGGTTTACAAGTACAAATATTATCTCTTTGGAATTAAATGGTCCGGATATTATAGCGGGCACTGGAAGTGGTGTTTTTGTTTCAGTAAATAATGGAAATATATGGTCTTTCTTAGGATTAGCAAATAAACAGGTTTCGGCTATTTATTCCAACGGAACTTCTTTATTCGCTGGAACTTTAGGACAGGGTCTCTATATTTCAGAAGATAATGGTAAGACCTGGAATCAGTTGGGACCCCTAAACCTAAACGTACAGAATATAATAGGGCAGGAGGATAATGTGTTTATCGGTACATTAGGCGAAGGAGTCTATATGGCCAAAGATAATGGAAAAACATTGGTGAATGTAAATTCTGGCTTTATTGATTTGAATATTATTTCATTAATTATTCATGATGATTACTTATTTGCTGGAACCTATGGCTGCGGGTTGTGGAGAAGATCAATACATGAACTTATTACTTCCCGCAAATAGCTCATAATCTCATTTTACTATAATTATTCATAACCCGGAAATATGTGATGTTTTACCAAATTAAATTTTCAGCCCGAAAAACTGTGTGCAAACAAATTGCTATTTAAATATTCATAATTTATATTAAATTAGGCTTAATAAATTGTCCTTCTTTATTCGTTTAGTTTATTACGGAAATGGCTTAACAACTTATTATTAATAAATACATGGAGGTTCTATGAAGTACTTTTTTTGTTTACTAATATTTGCTATCCTGCTACCGGAATATTCCAACACTTGGTCCCAAGAAAATCCAGGGGCGCCCCCAAATTTACCCCCTTATATTAGCAAATCAACCCAGGCGGGTGTAAATAAATTCTTTGTCCCGGAACATGTTACTGCCGATTCCTTTGCTACTTCCGTTTATACCTTTGGTAATATCACAATATTTTCTTATTTCAACAATACCCAGGTAAAGGTTTATAGTCAGGCAGGTGCACTAATAGGATCAGCAACATTGAAAGCTGATACTCTCTATAATTTGTTGTATCTCAGCGCAGGCATTTATAGAATAGTTGGGAACATCTCTTATACAGTTCTTGTAGGGGATGCGATTACAAGTTATGTTAACGGATACTATGCTGTAGATCAATCAGGTAGGGGTGTCGCTACTAAATTAAACACTTGGATGATGTCAGCTTTTCAGAGTGATCAAGATGAATTTGCTATCTTTGCTTATTCGGATAATACAACATTTACTGTAAAGAACCTCGTCTCAGGTAATATTATCAGGGCAGGTACTCTGAATTCAGGACAGCATTATTCTTTTAGGGAAAACGGAGGTATTCCATACTCAACACCTATTCAGGTAGTTGCTTCTAAAGGTGTTTCTGTTCTTTCCTATACGGATCAGGATTACTATGTGCCGTCTTCAACAGGATTATTTACAGGAACACTTTTCTTAGGATACTCTGCCTATGAAGGGGCATGGGAGAACAGTATAACTGTAACTTCTTATGCTGACAATAACACTGTGAATATAGTCAATTCTAATACTGGTGCTTCTCTTGGTTCTTTCACGATGGGAAGAGGACAGGTAAAAACAGTTGGAATTTTTGCTCCTACATTCTGGACAGTCACTTCTACAGGTCCGGTTTCTGCTGCCAACATTCCTTATGCCGGTTGGACAGGAAGTTATTATTATATGGCCCGCTCCATCGATTCAACGGGTGTCGGTGCAGGAAAACTTTTCTTTGTGCCAACTATTTCAAGCAGAATAGACGTATTCTCATTTGATAATTCTAATTCTGTAAAAATAACTCAGCTTGGCCTATTGACTGACTACCCTTATACAACAACTTCCACTGTAGTTTATACCGGCACCTTGAACTCAGATCAGAATTATAATTTCACCTCATTGTCAGGAGATTATGTCTATAAAATTGAAGGAACAGGAAACCTTTCTGTCCTCCAAAGCAATGGTGGTGCCGGAGCCGATTTTATGCCTCTGAGCTATGCTCTCTCTCTGCCCGACCTTGCCGTATCTAATGCGGATATTTTATTTAGTGTGCCCGATAGCGTTTATGTAGCCGGTGACCAGATCACTGTAACAGCTAAAGTCCATAACCAGGGAACTGTTGGTGTAGCCAATGTTCAGGTTGCCGCTTATGATGGCGATCCCGATCTTGGTCTTGCCCCATTACTTGCCACAGGTACAATCCCAAGCATTAATGCTAATGATAGTTCAAGTTTTTCATTTCCTTATATTATTCCTATTAATCCCCAATACAGATCAATTGTAATTAAAGTTGATCCAAATAATCTCACAGTTGAATCTAATAAATCAAACAATAAGGCTTCAAGATTCTTAAGGCCTAACATGGATTTGCTGCCGCCGCTTGCAGTTAATGTTACTGCTCCTTCAGGTCTAACACTAGTGAGTAGTCTTCCGTCACCAAATCCTTTTACTGTTAAATTTGATATATTCAACACAGGAACCGTAACAGCAACCAATGCTAAGCTTGCCTTAAGTGTAAAGAATGGATTAAAACTTCTTTCAGGAATAACAGATACTACTGTCAACTTTGGATCTATTTTGGCGAATCAATCGGTAAGCTTTACTGTATTGATAAATGTAAATAAAGACTCATCCGGTTTTAACTTTTATTCAGCAAATGTAAGTGCTGATAATGCTGCTCTTAAAGCAGTCAGTAGGGCTATTAATGTTCCGGATGGTATCCCACCTGCAGCTCCAAAAATGCTGACAGGTTCTTCAAATAGTGCTAATAGCGCTACTGTTACATGGAAAGCTAATACTGAATCTGATCTTGCAGGATATATGGTTTACTATACTACCGATAGCACAAATTATTCGCAAAATGCCCCCATAGTGGTCGTTTCACTTACAACACTGACGCTATCTGGGTTAACAGGAACTTCAACTGGAGTGGTTTATTTCTTCAAGCTTAAGGCATATGATACTTCAAATAACTTAAGTGGTTTCTCAAACCAGGTATCTGCTCTTGTTAAAAATGTCACTGATGTTAATGACCTTCCATCAGGGCAACCCGAGGGTTATTCTCTGCTCCAGAACTATCCGAACCCATTTAACCCTTCCACGCGGATAGTGTATTCTGTTCCTTTTGAAAGCAATGTTAAACTTTCAGTATATAACTCATTAGGTCAGATCATTAGAGAATTATTCAGCGGAACACGTTCTGCCGGGTATTATGACGTATATTTTGATGCTACATCATTATCTTCTGGTGTTTATTTCTATAGGATGGAAGCACGCTCAATATCTAACGATAAGATCTATTCAGATATTAAGAAAATGATCTTTATTAAATAACGGTATTCGGTGCTTTGACAAATCAAAAAAAAATGGGCGGAGCTAATCTCCGCCCACTTTCATATTCCAAAGCAAGCAATCTTAAATCTTCCTAAGATTATTTAGCTGCAGAGAAACGTTTGTTAACTTCATCCCAGTTTACCACATTCCAAAAGTTAGCTACATACTCGGGACGCCTGTTCTGGTATTTCAGATAATATGCATGCTCCCAAACGTCCAGCAGTAAAATTGGAGTGCCTTTGGTCTCAGCATTATCCATTAATGGGTTATCCTGGTTAGGTGTCGAGATAATGGAAAGCTTACCTCCGTTAACAATTAACCATGCCCAGCCTGAACCAAAACGGGTAGTAGCCGCAGTATTGAATGCTGTCTTAAAGTCATCAAATGAACCGAATGAGGATTTAATAGCATCAGCAACTACACCTGTAGGAGCGCCGCCTCCGTTCTTTTTCATTACTGTCCAGAACATTGAATGGTTATATACTCCGCCTCCATTGTTCTTTACAGCAACCGGGTATTTTGATACATTCTTAAATATTTCCTCAAATGTTTTGCCTTCTGCAGCAGTGCCTTCCAGCGCTTTATTGAAGTTGGCAACATAAGCAGCATGATGCTTATCATGATGAATCTCCATAGTCAATTTATCTATGTATGGTTCAAGTGCATCATATGCGTAGGGGAGAGATGGCAATTCGAATTTAGACATTGGTGTTTTACTCCTTTCATTATTAATAATAAATTTATTTAAACTGTTTGAAATAGGACTTAATCCTGCAGTTATAGGAATTGCAGCAATCGATAGCAAAAAATTACTTCTTTTCATTGTACGTCCTCGCTATTTCTATAATTAAACTCCAAAAGATTCACCGCAGCCACAAGTCTTTTTTGCGTTCGGATTATTGAATACGAATCCCTTACCGTTAAGACCATTTGTAAAGTCAAGTTCGGTTCCCATTAAATAAAACAGGCTTTTCCCGTCCACTAGTAGTTTTATATCATCCTGTTTTATAATGGTATCGCCTTCTTTGGGCTCAGGATCAAATCCCATGGAATACGTGAGTCCTGAACATCCGCCTCCTTTAACTCCAACTCTTAACCCTATATCTGGAGTGAAATTATTCTCTTCCATTATTTTATGAATTTCTTTTATTGCTTTGCTAGATATCGTTATATCGTTGCTTGTCTGAACTTCTGACATTATTTTCTCCCAAATAATATTCTACAAATAAAAACTGCACCGCGCTAAAAAGGATCACCCGGTTTAACAGTGGCAAAGTCTGTGTAATTAAGTTTCCATCCCAGGTCATTGACCTTTACTAATATACCTTTGCTCTCTAGGAATTCAGAGAACTCTCTTGCCAGTTGCTCTGAATCTTGGTAATTCACTTTCATATCCTTGGTTTCTAGGAAATGCTTTATGGCATAATGGAAATCTCTAAAAAAAAGATTCGAATTATGAAATGTCGGAAACCTGGCTTTCAGATATTGAAGAAAAATTATATAGTCATCTTTCAGAATCGTGAAATATTTAGATGTTGTATCTTCCATAGTACTTTAATTTAATGATATTTTATGATTTACAATGTATTCTGACGAACATGATCGTAATTTGTGAACTGTCTCAACTATTCGGGTAATTACATAGTCAACTTCTTCTTCTGTATTATATCTTCCCAGTCCGAAACGTATAGAACTTTTTATTTCATCGCCGGTTAAGCCAATAGCTTTCAAAACATGATTCGGTTTAAGCGAAGCGGATGTACAGGCTGCTCCCGTTGAAACCGCAATATCTCTTATCTCCATAATGATATTTTCTGCTTTAACATACCTGAAGCATAAATTTAAATTGCCCGGGAGTCTCTCATTCATCGATCCGTTTATTTTAACATCTTCAATCTTATCTGTTATACCCTTAAAAAGCTTGTTCCTTAATTCCTTGATTTTTATAAATTCATCCTGCATTCTGGTATTGCAGATTTCTGCTGCTTTCCCTATGCCTGCAATGCCAGGGACATTTAATGTTCCTGGTCGTAATCCGTGTTCTTGTCCTCCTCCGTATGACCTTGGGGAGAGCTTTATCTTTTTATTTTTATTTATGTAAAGAGCACCTATTCCTTTTGGAGCATAAAACTTGTGCCCTGAGAATGAAACCAGATCTGCATTCAAAACCTTCAAATCAAATGGAATCTTCCCGATTGCCTGGGTTGCGTCTGTATGAAAAAAAACATTCTTCTTCTTACAGATATTCCCAATTGCTTCTATATCATTTATTATCCCAATCTCATTATTTGCTGTCATTATCGAGACTAATAGCGTATTATCATTTATAAGTCCTTTTAGCTGGTTAAGATCTATAAACCCTTCGCTGTTTACATTCAGATAAATTACTTCAAATCCTTTCTTTTCAAGGGCTTGCAGTGAATCAATTACAGCGCTATGTTCAATAGCTGAGGTTATTATCCTTTTCCCTTTATTACTGTAACATTCAGCAATACCCCAATGAGCTATGTTTATAGATTCGGTTGCGCCGCTTGTAAATATTATTTCAGATGATTCCGCATTTATTAAAAAACCTATCTGTTTTCGGGCATACTCAACTGCAGAGTCAGCTTCCCAGCCGAATGAGTGATCCTTGCTTGAAGCGTTGCCGAATTTTTCCAGGAACCATGGCTTCATTGCCTTAAATACTTCAGGATCAACCCTTGTTGTTGAATTGTTGTCCATATATATAGGTAACATCATAACTATAATATCTGATGAATTGTTAATGATCTGAATAGTTTATCTATTTCTTTTTGAACCTTTGCTAAAGGATCTCTTATCATACAGCAGTTGAAATGAGTACAATCCTTTTCAGTGCTTCCGTCTTTAATACACTCTGTAATTTGGTAATTGGGTTCAACAGCTCTGATAATATCAATTAAAGTCACACTATTAGGATCCTTGCTCAAAGAATAACCTCCCTTAATGCCTTGGAAAGATTTAATAACTTTCTTCTTCGTAAGCTGCTGCAATACTTTGGATAATAGATCGTAAGGTATATTATACCCATCGGATATTTCCTTAGCAGTTACACTGTTGCCGTCAGTCTTCTTAGCAATAAATTTTACTGCCATAAGAGCGTATTCTGTTTTCTTTGATAGCTTTAACATAGATATTTGAAATAGGACTAAATTAGTCTTATTAAACCTAAATAAATTCTAAATTAAATGCAAATTCACTTGAATTATGATACTTTAAAATAAAAACAGGTTTTACATTGCGTAAAACCTGTTAAATCCAATTATTCAGCAGGTATTAAAACCCTAATATCTGTATCGAGCTTTTGGCAATATTGATCAAAGGAGTGAAGTATAATCCAAATATAATTACTGGGGCTGCTAAAAGAACCAACACTAGTCCGTTGGAAAAGCTTACCTTAAATTCAAAAGTCCCATTCTCAGGTCTTGTTAAGAATAAGTTTCGCAGCACTCTAATATAATAATAAAGTGAAACTACACTGTTCAACAGGGCAATTACGGCTAACGTAATCATTTTGGCGTCAACCAAAGCAATAAAAATATAAAGTTTGCCTATAAACCCGGCAGTTGGAGGAAGTCCGGTTAAAGATACAAGAAATATACCCAGGCAAACTCCTAAAAATGGTTGGGAATAACCAAGCCCCTTGTAATCATCAATATCCTCAGTTCCAATCTTATTTGCAATCAGCATAACAACAAAGAAAGCGCCGAGGTTCATAAAAGCATATACCATAAAGTAAATGATAATTGCAATCATTCCTTGGTTTGAAAGAACAGCCATTCCTAATAAAAGATAGCCTGCATGAGCAATACTCGAATATGCAAGCATCCTTTTCATGTTGTCCTGCCATAATGCGGCAAAATTACCTAATGTCATAGTTATGATCGAAAGGAAAATAAAGAATGTCTTCCAGTCAATAATATCGACTAACTGCCAGTATCCCGCACTGTCAACAGATTTAATAAATGTGATTTTGATAAATCTTATAAGAAGAGCAAATCCGGCTGCCTTGCTTGCAACTGAAAGAAAAGCCGTAATTGTTATCGGTGCGCCTTCGTAGACATCAGGTGTCCAGAAATGGAATGGGACAGCAGAAATCTTGTATCCAATACCTACAAAAATTAATATGCCTGAAAGAATAAATGTTAAATTAGGGATTGATGAAGTCTGTATAAGCGAATTGATTTCATATAAATTAGTGCTTCCCGTTATTCCATATAGAATTGAAATTCCGAACAGCATTATTCCTGAAGATACTCCACCGTAGATAACATATTTTAATGATGCCTCACTGTTGCGTTGTGATGTTTTGGTAAATCCGGCAAGGACATAGCTTGATAGTGATACTAATTCAAGAGATAAGTAAATTAAAATAAGGTCTGAAGCTGAGATCATAAAAAACATCCCGAGTATCATTCCAAATATTAAGGTGTAATACTCTCCATGCCTTTCAAATGAAGCCTTTATTTCATCCGATTTTATCGAAAAGTATATAACAAAAAAAGATGCAAAGACTACTATCCCTTTGAAAAAAGCACCAAATGGATCTGTAACTATCATTCCCTTATTCGCTTTGGAAACAAAAGCAAGTGAACTCATTCCGAACTGCTCAACACTAAAATAACTCGCTGCAATCAAACCGGCTATGGCAATATAAGGGAGGAGCTTCTTATTACTCCCCATTATCAGGTCCATTAAAACCAGTAGGACTAATGTCGCTGAAATTGCTATTTCAGGTTTGATTAAATAAAGGCTGTTTAATAGATAGTTAATATTCATATTAAAAAATCTGGTTATATTAAAATCCTGTTATACTGCCGTATAGGGCTTTAGAATCCATCATGAATTTAACCATCGCATTAACCGATGAGTTCATTAGATTTAACATCGATGAAGGATAAACTCCCAGGAAAATTATAATTATGCTTAATGGTACAAGCATTGCATATTCACGAAAATCAAGATCTTTCAGAACCTTCCATTTCTCAGGAACTGTACCAAGATAAATTCTCTGAAGCGTCCAGAGCATATATCCTGCTCCCAGCAATATTCCTAATGTGGATATTACTGTAATTACTCTGATGGTTTCAAATGCAAATCCGCCAAGGAATACGAATGTTTCGGAAATGAATCCGCTTAATCCCGGCAGCCCTATCGCAGCAAAGAAAGCTAATGTAGTAAAACCTGTGTAGATTGGCATCTGTGTGGCTAATCCGCCGAATGCATCTATTTCTCTTGTGTGGGCTCTGTCGTAAATAATCCCTACTATAATAAAGAGCATTGCTGTTATGGTTCCATGGTTGAACATTTGAAGCACTGCGCCCGATATCCCAATTGAATTTAGCGATGCCATGCCCAGCATTACATACCCCATGTGTGAAATAGAAGAGTAGGCGATCAGTCTCTTGAAATCTTTTTGCGCCATCGCGCAAAGTGCTCCATATATAATATTTATCATTCCAAATGCGGCTATCCACCAGATCATCTTCTGTGTTATATCTGGAAATACGGGATAACAAACTCTCAGAATGCCATACGTGCCCATCTTAAGGAGAACTCCGGCAAGGATGACACTTATTGCGGTTGGGGCTTCAACGTGTGCATCTGGAAGCCATGTATGAAACGGGAACATCGGTATTTTGATTGCAAACCCAATGAACAGCGCGATATAAGCTATGAATCTTAGGTTATGAGGATTCATAGGAGATAATATTCCTGTTGCAACAAAGTTATGTGTGTCCATCATTGATAGCATATTGAAAGTAAATACCTTCGTACCGTCGATCATTGTTTCCATTGTGCTGAAGTAAAGACCTATCACTACTAATAAAATGAAAACTGATCCCAGTAAAGTGTAAAGGAAAAACTTGATCGCAGCATATTCCCTTCTTGGACCGCCCCATATTCCGATTAAGAAGTACATCGGTAAAAGCATCAGTTCCCAGAAAACATAGAAAAGGAAAAAATCTAAGGCTACAAACACTCCCATCATTCCGGTCACTAATAAAAGGTAAAGTGCAAAATATCCTTTAACTGCTTTATCTATCTTCCATGATGCAAGTGTAGCAACAAAGGAAATGATGGCTGTCAGCAGCACCATCGGAATGCTTAACCCGTCTATCCCTAAGAAATAATCAATCTTTATTTTACCTATCCAGGAGAATCCGCTTATTTCAATCCATCTGAATTTCTCTATATATTGAAATGTCGCTGGATTATTTATGCCCCCCATTCCATAATTGTAATGGTATAATAAAAAGCCTGCCAAAATAACCTGTATTCCGGTTATTACCAGTGTAATGCTTTTCATTACAAGTGTTTGGTTTTTGGGCAAACATAAAATAATGATCATTCCCACTATTGGAAGGAATGTTATGAACGATAATATTGGAAAATTTCCCATTTCTTTTTACCTAAATTTCTAACTAAAATGTCTTAAATAAATACAATATTATTACTAAAGAAAACACTACTAAAACAATATAGGTCTGCACTCTTCCTGTCTGGAATCTTCTTAATACTAGACCTATAAAGCCGCTTAAATATGCCATTAAATTTACTAGACCGTCAACAACTATATTGTCGAACCTGCCTGTAAAAAATGAAATCATTCTTGTAACTGTTGCCGCTCCGTTTACTATGCCGTCTACAATTGTATTATCAAACCAGGCAAGAACCCTGCTTGATAACATCGTAAAGGTTACGAATGTTGCATTATATATCTCATCAAAATACCACTTATTAAACGACAGTTTGTAAAATGGTTTTATGTCTCGTGCCAGCTTGTCCGCACTGATCTTTTTCCAGTAATAAAAGACAAATGCGAAAACTATGCCTGTTAATGCAACAAATAAAGAAAGAAACATAGCTGGGTAATGCGCATGATGCATTGCTTCTGTATATGCTTCTGAATATATAACTTCTTTCCCTTCAGCAGTTCCTTCTTTCTTTACTTCATTACTGATATCTCTATTATTCTCTGCCTTGCCTTCCGGCACTAAGTCAGTTTTCATAAATGAATATCTGGCATTCTGTGGGACAGACAATGATGGTGTCTTTATCCATTTGCCTAAAAACAAACCCGCATCTGCATTAATAGGATTCGGAGTGTACCAGATGAATATTGATAATGCTGATAAAACTACTAAAGGCATTGCCATAACAAATGGTGATTCATGTGCATGATCATATTTCTCTTTATTCTTCGGTTCCCCATGAAAAGTTAATATGATAAGTCGGAACATATAAAATGCAGTTAGCATGGCTACTACAAATCCAACAGCAGGGAAGAGCCAATACCCGGTTAAAGATCCAAATGCAAATGTCCCCTGCAGAATTCCGTCCTTGCTTAGAAATCCTGATGTAAGTGGAATACCCGACAATGCTAGCGAAGCAATCAGGAATGTTGCATATGTTAGAGGTAATTTCTTTTTTAGTCCTCCCATCTTGGTGATATCCTGTTCATGATGCATAGCATGGATTACTGAACCGGAACCAAGGAATAAACATGCTTTAAAGAATGCATGCGTTATTAAATGGAAGAAAGCAAACTTATAAGCGCCTACTCCTAAGGCCATTACCATATAACCTAACTGGCTGACAGTAGAGTAAGCAAGTACTTTTTTAATATCGTTTTGTGTTAATGCAATTGTCGCTGGGATTAATGCTGATAAAGCTCCGATCACAGCTATTATAAATAGTGCATCTCCTGTAAGCATTGGAAAAATCCTGCATACAAGAAAAACACCTGCTGCCACCATTGTTGCTGCATGTATCAATGCGCTTACAGGTGTGGGACCTTCCATAGCATCCGGTAACCATACATGCAGAGGGAATTGGGCAGATTTACCAATTGCACCGCAGAACAGCAGAAGCCCTGTTACTGTTAACCAGAATTCACTGTTAAATGGGAGCGTTCCGCTTGCCATCTGAGCAAATATCTTTTCAAATGTAAATGTATGGTAAGTGTTAAATAGCATCATGATGCCCGAAAACATTCCTATATCTCCGATCCTGTTTACTAAAAATGCCTTCTTGCCTGCATCAGGAGCTGATTTCTTTTCATACCAGAATCCGATAAGTAAATAAGAGGAAATTCCCACAAGTTCCCAGAATACATACATCATTAGTATGTTATGCGTTAAAACAATACCCGACATTGAAAAAGTAAAAAGCCCGAGGTAAGCAAAGTACCTGTTATATAGTTTGTCCCCCGCCATGTATGCTATCGAGAAAATATGAACAAGCATGCTGATCAAAGCAACTGTAAATATCATTATAACTGACAGATTATCTAGCAGAAATCCCAGGTCAATACTGATATTTCCAAATACAGCAATATTTTTATAACTGATCCAGCTGAACTCTGAAACTATGTTCTTGTCTGCAAACCAATACAGTTTGTTGAATAGTAATACTGCTGTTAGTAAAAAAGTCAGGATTAAAATACCAACTTCAACTAGGTAAGCACTCTTGATTTTCTTCCCTAAGAAAAGAACAAATGCAAACCCTACCAGCGGTAGAAAAAGTATTGCTATAGCAATTTGAATTAAATTAAATTCTGTCATGGATATTTAATCTTTTAATGTATCAATTTCATCAACATTAACTGTTGAGAATGTCTTATAAATGTTCAGTACTATGGCAAGTGCAATCGCGGCTTCAGCTGCAGCAAGTACAATAACAAATAAAGCCATTACCTGTCCTTGCAGTCCGAAATTTCCGTATTTTGCAAAAGCTATAAAATTGATATTCGATGCATTTAGCATCAGTTCGATTCCCATCAGTACCATAACCGCATTCTTGCGTGTAACAACACCAAATATTCCTAGTGAGAATAGAATCGAGCTTACAAAAAGGAAATGACCTAGTCCAATGTGTATCATATTATTTCCTTGCTAAACTTGCTGCCCCTATTAGGGCTATTAGTAATAAAATTCCAAGTAGTTCAAATACTACTCCGTATTCAGAGATAAGCATCAATCCCAATCCCTGTGTGGTTGGAAACAGGGGAGAGTTATCGATCTTCCTCCAGGGCGTATTCACTAGTGTCGCTGTTAATATTCCTGCAAATAATCCGACCCCTATTGCAGCTGGAATAATTTGTGAGGTCCCGGTCTTAATTTGAACATTGGTTATCTTATTTGTTAACATTACGCCGAAAAGAATTAAAATCAGAATTCCTCCAACGTATACTATTAATTGTACCATTGCTATGAAATCTGCTCCAAGTATTACGTAAATTCCTGCAACTCCAAAAAATGTGAATAACAGGAAAAATGCTGAATAAACTATATTCCTGATAGTTACCACAAAAAATGCAGAAACTAATGTTATTGTAGCAAATAAGTAAAATATTATATCATATATACTCATTGTTTATTCTCTTCTTTTTCGGCAGGTTTAACAGGAGGTGCTCCTGCGGCTTTCTGAGCTGCCTTCTCGGCTTCTAATTTTGCATAATTGGTTTTCTTCGCTTCAATCTCAGCAGGAGTAAGAGTAACATAATTATAAACAAGACTGCTTCTTTCGAATTCTGCATACTCGTAAACATCAGTCATGTAAATACATTCTGTCGGACACGGAAATACGCATAACTGGCAGAAACAGCATTTGGCAATATCTATATCAAATTTAGTTACCCATAATGCTTTCTTTTTACCGTTGGAAGTCTTGCCAAGGTCTTCTCCCGGGATAGATTTTACTGTTTCTATCGAAATGCAGCTGACAGGACATGCACGTGCGCATTGATCGCATCCGATGCAGTCGTTCATATTAACATATAGACGGTTACGTTCCCTCTCCGGTAACTTTAATTTTACATTAGGGTATTGGATTGTCACAGCCGGGACAAAAAGATGTTTAAATGTAACTCTCATCCCAATCATGATAGTCGAAAATCCATACCATATGTTTTGAAAATATTCTTTCATATTTATAAAACTGTTATTAACCCTACAATAATTAAATTAACAAAGGCAATAGGAATTAAATATTTCCAGCACAATGCCATTAGCTGATCCACTCGTAATCTGGGAAGTGTCCATCTTAACCACATTTGTACTAATACGAAGAAAATTCCCTTTGAAGCAAACCATAAGAATTGTTCGATGGGGACCATCCATGTCAGTCCAAGTGTATTGCCTAAATATCCGAATGGAGATTGATACCCGCCGAAAAATATTGCTGATACAATCGCTGATACAGCAAACATATTTGCGTATTCAGCCATGAAGAACATCGCAAACTTCATCCCTGAGTATTCTGTATGATAACCTGATACAAGTTCTGATTCCGCTTCAGGTATATCAAAAGGGGTCCTGTTTACTTCAGCAAGTGTACTTATATAAAGTGTTACAAATCCAATTATCATAAAAGGAATAAAAAGAAATTTAGATAAGCTTAATCCTGCACCGCCGAATATCATCCAGTTCCAGAAATAACCCGTCTGCATTTCACTTAATGTCCTTAGATTGGTCGTTCCTGTTATCATAATTATTGTTAGGATAACCAATATCGTTGGGATCTCGTAGCTTACAATCTGCGCCGCCGATCTCATTGCCCCTAGCAAAGAATATTTATTATTGGACGACCAGCCTGCCATCAAAATACCGGCAACAACAAATCCTGATGCTGCTATTATAAAAATAATTCCAAGGTCAATGTTGGAGCCAATGTATGCGCTGGAAAAAGGTAATGCGGCAAAAACTAAATAACTCCCTGAAAAAACAAGTATCGGGGCTAAATTAAATAATGGTCTGTCATTATCATTGGCTACAATGTCCTCTTTCTGAAGTAATTTTATCACGTCTGCTATTGTCTGCAACCATCCGTGAGATCCGGTTCTCATTGGACCTAATCTGTCTTGCATGTGTGCAGATACTTTTCTTTCTAACCATACCGCTAAAATCGCAAAAGGTAGTACTAAAAAAAGAAGTGGTAAGGCTGCGCTTATAACCATTGCGGTTATATCTCCGGCAACAGCGCTTTGAGTTATATTAAAAACTATATTGTATAAAAAATCGTAGACTATCATCTGTCAACCTCTCCTAATACTATGTCAACACTGCCAAGAATCGCAATAACATCTGCTACCATGTGGTTTTTGCAGAGTACGTCCATAATACCAAGGTTTACAAATGAGGGACCCCTTACCTTTACTCTGAAAGGACTCGTGGTTCCGTTGCTTATAATGAAGTACCCTAATTCACCCCTTGGGTTCTCTACTCTTGTATATACTGAACCAACAGGTGGTTTAATCCTTTTGGGAATTGCTGATGTAACGTTCCCTTCAGGTAATTGATCAAGTGCCTGCTCAATAAGCCTTAAACTTTCTCCCATTTCCAGTATTCTTACATAATACCTGTCCCAGCAGTCTCCTACCGTGCCAACTTTTCCTTCACCTATGGGAATATTAAAATCAAATCTGTTGTAAACTGAATATGTATCATCTTTCCTTAAATCCCATTTGAATCCTGAACCTCTGAGCATTGGACCTGTAATTCCAAAATTGATAGCAGTCTCCAATGGCAGTATGCCAACATTTGCAGTTCTTTCTATAAAAATTCTGTTGGTTGTAAGAAGTTCGTTCATTTCAACAATCTTGGGACGGAAATATGTTATAAATTCTCTCGTCAATCTTACAAAATCTGGATGTAGATCATGCGAAAGACCGCCTACCCATATATAATTGTATAACATTCGGGCACCACATGTAATTTCAAATAAATTGAGAATTACTTCTCTGTCCCTGAATGCAAATAAAAAGGGTGTCATGGCACCAATATCAGCTCCATAAGTCCCGATTGCTACAAGATGGGATGCTATTCTCTGTAGCTCTCCCATTATCACTCTTATATATTCAACTCTTTCTGGTACTTGTATTCCTAATAGCTTTTCAACACCTATAACATACCCGAATTCATTATACATCGCGGCAAGATAATCCATCCTGTCTGTATAGGGAATAATCTGCGGATATGTCATCGCTTCGCAGTGTTTCTCAAAGCATCTGTGGAGATAACCTATATGTGGCGTAACCTTTTGGATTATTTCACCTTCAAGTATAAGCTCAAGCCGTAGCACTCCATGGGTCGATGGATGCTGTGGACCCATGTTTAGTACCATTTCTTCAGTTTTTATTGCCATATTCTATATATATAATTCGGTTTTTTAATATGGTACTTTCATACCATGGTAAAATTCAGGATTAGCATAATCTTTCCTTAACGGATATCCTGCTTCCCAGTCATAAGGCATTAATATTCTTCTCAGATCAGGATGATTAAGGAAATTTATTCCTAAAAGGTCGAATGCTTCTCTTTCATGCCAGTCTGCAGATCGCCAGACTAAGGCTACTGAAGAAGCCTCGGGTTTCTCTCTTGGTGTTGAAACCCTTAAAACTACTTTATGCCTGAATTTTGTCGATTCCATGTGGTAGTAAACACTTAATGTTCCTCCTTCAATTGTAGTAATGCTGCCTGTTGTTGTGCTCATGCCGTTGGCATCGTCTACCCCTGACAAATTCATGAGGTTGTCAAACAATAACCCTTCATTGCTTAAGAGGAAAAGTGAAATTTCGTTTATCTTTAATGGATCACATAAAATGTAAGGATCAACTGGTTGTTTTACCAATTCCTTTATATTATCATTAAAGTTTTCTTTCAATATATTGAATATTTCTTCTGCTGATTTCATGCTGATTTCTTTACAACTGATTCGTTTCTTACTTTTTCCTGCAGTTTCATTAACCCCTCTAAGAGAGCTTCAGGACGGGGAGGACATCCTGGTACATAAACATCTACAGGTACTACTCTATCAACTCCTTTTAATACATGATATCCATGTTCCCAATATGGCCCCCCGCAGTTTGAACAGCTACCCATCGAGATCACATATTTAGGATCGGGCATTTGTTCGTATAATCTCTTTACACGTAACGCCATTTTTAAAGTAACTGTTCCCGATATAATTATAATGTCCGATTGTCTTGGTGAAGGTCTAGGTATTACTCCAAACCTGTCAAAATCATAATGTGAAGCCGATGTAGCCATCATTTCTATTGCGCAGCAAGCTAAACCGAATCCAACTTGCCATAATGAGGATAGTCGTGCCCAGTTAAAAAGATCATCAACTTTGGCTATAATAATATTATCGTCGAATTGTGCGTCTAAATAACTCATATTATACTAATATATTTGATTTTAATGTTTCTTCTTCTCTTGTGTTGTCTGAAGAGAAAACAGGTCTCTTAACTACTGGAGGGATTATCTTCGCTCTGTCCCATTCAAGATCCCCTTTGCGCCATTCATATGCCATCCCCAATCCTAAAAGAATTAGAAAAATTGCTCCAACCATAAAACCGCCTAACCCGAAATTCTTGTATACTAACGCCCATGGAATAAGAAGTACAACTTCTACATCAAAAATTAAAAAAATCAATGATACAACATAAAACCTGATGTTAAACTTAACCCATGGCGATCCCTCTGGGTTTTCACCGCATTCATAAGTGGTTAATTTTTCTTTGGTAGGTCGGGCAGGTCTTATTAGCCATGCAATAAAAACTAGAGCAATTACAAAGATTATGGCTATTAATAAGAAAACAAATATTTTCCCAAATTCAGTTAACATTGCGCTTTATCTTTTATAATAATAAAATAGAATTTAAATGTACAAAATGTTAAGAAATTAAACACCCAAACTTCCAGATAATATTATTTAAAAGGAATGTCTATTCCTTTTCAAGTAATATGCCATTGATTCAAATTCCCTCTTATTCTATAATTTATAATTATTTAGGAAATTGATAAAGCATAATTACCATAATTAAAAATTAGCGGCAAATGATATTTTCAATTTTGAGAATAGGGAAACTTTAATTGATATTCAGCGTAATTAAATTTATTTTTCATTCATAATAAATAATTTATAGCAGGAAATGCGTTTATCTTATGCACTGATTGATATTTCAAATCTGAAGTACAATTTCCTTAATATCAGAAAAAAAATAAATGATGTGAGAATTATGGCCATTGTTAAGGCAGATGCCTATGGTCATGGGGTGATAGAAGTTGTCAAAGCATTAAATTCCTTACCCGAGAAACCCGAATATTTTGGTGTTGCCATTCTTGAAGAAGCTATTGAATTGAGAAGAAATAATGTTAGTCAACCAATACTTATATTTAACCCCGTAATTGAGAACGATTCCGACTTGTTTTCTAAATATGACTTGATTTCATCAGTGTTTAATGAAAAACATCTTACGATCTTAAAAAAAGCTAACCATGTCAGGGGACGTAAAATTAAAGTCCATGTTAAGGTTGATACTGGTATGCACAGACTCGGAATTGATTACAGAGATGCCTTCGATTTTATTAAAAAACTAAGTCGGGATAAGAATTTTATTATAGATGGCATCTATACTCATTTTGCAAATTCTGATGAGAAGAATAAGAGTTATGCGCATTTGCAGCTAAACCGCTTTAATGAAGTACTCTCAAAATTAAAAGCCGGAGGAATAAACTATGGGTTAGCACATGCTGCTAATAGTGGAGCTATACTTGATATTCCCGAATCCTATTTCGATATGGTGCGTCCCGGTATTCTTATTTTTGGATATTATCCATCTGAAGTTACTTCTGAATCTATTCCGCTAAAACCGGTTATGTCATTGATATCCTATATAGAATCTATAAAACAGATTGATAAAGATGAAAGTATTAGTTATGGCAGAAAATATTTTACTAAAAGGAAAACTAATATTATAAGTGTACCTATCGGTTATGCTGACGGATATAACAGGGGACTGTCCAATAAATCCAAAGCTATCATAAATGGAAAGTATTTCCCTCAGGTTGGGAATGTTACGATGGACAGAATTATGTTTGATATTGTAAATGAAAATTGTAAAATTGAAGATGAAGTTATTTTATTAGGTCAAGAAAAAAGCACTAACCTTCAGTTTAGTGCATGGGATTGGTGCAAACTTGTTAATGCAATCCCTTATGAAGTATTGTGCGGAATAAGTAAAAGGATTCCAAGGATTTACAGATAAAGAATGGATATAGTTAAGCAATATTTGGTCCAATGCATATCAACTGCAGCTAATAACCTGCGATTGAATTCGCAAAAAATAGAAATTGTCGCTATGCTTCGTGATATAATCGTGAAATCAAATGACCTCGATGATGATATCCGCATGATGAAAAAAATTACGGAGCTTTCTACTCTTGCTATTAGATTTAATGAGATATATTCGTATTTATCACAACCACAGATTGATCTATCCAAATTTTCTGAAAAAATGAAGGAACACAGTTCTATTTTGATTAAAGATATGAGCCACATGCTCGATGTGGTTAGCCCGGACTCATTTAAACACGCTATTGAAAAACTTAAACCTTTTGTTAAAGAAGAGGAGAAAAATATTCCGGTATCCGTCTTGGAAACTACTAACAATAGTATTAAGGTAGATCTCTCAAATCGAAAAACAGATCCCGATGTTTTTGAGAAGTCTGAAAATGAGATTATTAAAGAAAAAATAATCATGGATGAAGAGAATGATAACGAAGATCTCTTCTTCCAGAATTATGAATCGGAAATTCTAAAACCGATTAAATCGATCGATTTCTTATTGAAACAGATTTCTTCATATGATGTGGCTGAGGATGAGATCTTCCGTTGGGCAACTCTTATGAAAACAAATGGGGATCTCTCGGCAAAGATTGGTTTTGAAATTATTGCAAATATGCACCGGATTTTGTCCCGGGCTTTTACTTTGATCGGTACTAAAGAATTAGTGCCTAAATCTGAGGTCCTTGAGTCAATGAGAGCCTCCCTCATTGTTATTGTCGCCGTAATTAAAGGAAAGGAGGTTGATATTACAAATTATCTCAATCGTGCCGAAGAGTTCGGTAGAAGAATTCAAATATTAAACTAAGGAAATAGTGTTGATGAAATTATATGCAGTTATAATGGCTGGAGGTATAGGTTCAAGGTTCTGGCCAAGAAGCAAAGCAAAATCCCCCAAGCAGCTGCTCAGAATATTCGGTGAGAATACTATGATCCAGGATACTGTTGATAGATTGAAGGGACTCGTCGATGATGAAAATATATATATCATTACTAATAAGATTCAGAAACCCGAAATTGTTACTCAACTAGACCATGTCCCCCCTGAAAATATTATTGAAGAACCCTTCGGTAGAAATACTGCCGCATGTATAGGTCTCGCTTCTGTCATAATAAAAAAGAACGATAAGGACGCTGTAACTCTAATTCTGCCGGCTGATCATATTATTAAAGATAAAAACCTATTCCATACTACGCTGAAAAGCGCTGCAGAATTTGCCGATGAATCAAAAGGATTGGTTACTATAGGCATCCCCCCAACAAGACCTGAAACTGGTTACGGCTATATTCAAATTGATGATAAAAGTGTATCTGACAATATCTTCAAAGTATTAACCTTTGCAGAAAAGCCCAATTATGCTACTGCTGTAAGATTCATCGAAAGTGGTGATTTTATGTGGAATAGTGGTATGTTCATCTGGCGGGCAGATGTTATTCTTAACGAAATTAAAAATTACATGCCTGATCTCTATGATGGACTTGAAACCATCAGTAAAGATATCGGAAATCCCGACTACGATAAGACTCTGTTTAATATTTATGGAATACTAAAAAGTATTTCTATCGATTACGGAATCATGGAAAAATCTAAACAGGTATTTCTTATAAAGGGAAAGTTCTCATGGAGTGATGTAGGAAGCTGGGAAGAGGTTTATCAGTTGAGTGAGAAAAATGATGATGGAAATGCCCTGAAGGGAAATATATATTCAGATAGAACAATCGATTCGTATGTCTATTCACCTGGTAAATTTACTGCTGTCATTGGAGTCGAAAATTTAATTATAATTAACACTGAAGAGGCTCTTCTTATTTGCAGAAGGGACCAGTGCCAGGATGTTAAGAAAATAGTCGACCATCTTCAAATTAACAAAATGTCGGAATATCTATAATGAAAAAGGTAATTACAGAATCCGAAATAATTAAGTTCTACAAAGACGGGGCAAGAACATTTCCTCTGGGGGATAATGACTTGTTAACTCCTCTGGCAAAGGACAAATTAAAAGAGCTGAAAATCAAATTAGTTAAAAAGGTTCCTGCTGTTGAAATTGAAGGAACCATCAAGGATTCGGTTAAATCTAAAAGAACTAATAAAGTATCCATCGGGGGTGACCACACAGGATTTAAAATAAAGAACGTAGTAGCTAAAATATTAGTTGCAAAAGGATTTGAAGTTATTGATGTCGGCACCTATGATGAGAACGCTTGCGATTATCCCGACTTTGCATTTAGTGCTGCCATGAAAGTTAAAAATGGGGAAACTGATTTTGCTGTACTTATTGACGCAACTGGTATCCCTTCAGCTATTGTTGCTAACAAAATTCCTGGTGTTAGGGCATGTACTTGTTATAATGAGTTTTCCGCCCGAAGTGCAAGGGAGCATAATAATGGAAATGTTCTTGTGATGGGAGCAAAAACTCTTGGTGAGGAAACTATTAAATCTATTCTCGAAGTGTGGCTCGATACTTCCTTTGGTGGAGAGCGTCATCAAAGAAGATTAGATAAAATTACTGCAATAGAAAAAGAATTCAGCAAATAATCCATATTCTATTAATTATTATTCACGCAGCGAATCCCTAAATAATCTGGCGTAGCCCCGAATATCCTTTAATGCGGAGTTGAACGACTCAGATACGGCTCAGAATGCCCGTAGATGCCTATTTGATAGAAAAAATAATTATCTCGAAACGATATAAGATAAATCCCCTATTTTGCTTAAATGAAGCTCCCCGCCGCAG
>PLLW01000097.1 GCA_003141435.1 Ignavibacteriales bacterium | reverse complement strand
ACTAATAATCTGCTCCAGTTCTCACGCTTCCAGATGGGAAGAATTGACTTTAGTCCTGCCAAATTGGATATAAAAGTTATGCTGATTCATGCATTACAGCTTCTTAGGGGAAATACAATAAAAAAACAAATAAATGTCATTTCTTCTGTTCCCGATGGCATAAAAGTAAGAGCTGATGAAGATATGCTTAACTCAATCCTGCAGAATTTGATTTCCAATGCTGTTAAGTTTACTCCCAAAGGAGGGGACATCTATATCTCCGCAAATAAATTGACCGGTTCGAATAATAAAAATATGCTTCAGGTTGTTATAAGGGATACCGGGGTAGGTCTGAATAATGAATTAATAGGACAGCTGTTCAAAGAACATGTACAATCAACCCCTGGTACTGAAAAAGAATATGGCTCAGGACTAGGACTCCTCCTCGTCAAAGAATTTGTAGAAAAAAACGGTGGAAAAATCAATGTAAAAAGTGTATTAAATGAAGGCTCTACCTTCTACTTTACCCTCCCTCTCATTAACTAATATAAATCTTCCCCCTCCTTACTTGCTCCTTATTTGGCTCTTATTTGTTCCTTATTTGGATCGTATTTAACGGCCTCAAATAATTTACGCTAAATAAATCAGCAAAATTGAATGTCTTTATTTGGTTCATATTTAATGGCATCAAATAATTAGCGTTAAGAAAATTTATGTAGCGGAACGTTAAGCGAAGAATTCTGTTTGAGCGGTAGCGAGTTAATTCTTCGCAGTGGAGCGTAATAAATTTTTAGCATAATTATTTGCAGCCAAAGTTCTTTTGGTACTTTTCTTCAAAGAAAAGTACGAATAGATATTTCTAAGAAAAGTACAATAAAAGAATATTAATGCAAAAACCTGTCATATATTATTTTCATAGTGGTTAGTATTACAACAGTAATGAATATTGGCTTTATGAACTTTACTCCTCTCTTAATCACAAGTTCAGAGCCGATTTTGGATCCCGCAATCTGCCCAACCGCCATTACAATTCCTGCTGTAAAAATAACATATCCGCCCAAAACAAAAATAAATAACGAAACAACATTGCTTGTAAAGTTCATTACCTTAGTATAACCCGTGGCTTTTTTAAGATTATACCCCAATCCCGCAACGAATGTTATTGCCCAGAAACTGCCAACCCCTGGACCAAAAAACCCATCATAAAACCCTAAGGTCAATCCGGCAATTAAATAAAAAACCATTTCCTTCATCCTGGCTTGCCTGTCATTCTCACCAAGATTTGTTTTAATAAAGGAATAAATAATAATCACGACAAGCAAAAACGGGATAATATATTTTAGCACGTCGCTGCTTACCTGCGTTACCGTCCACGTTCCAATCGCTGATCCGATCAACGTAAAAACAATCCCGGCTGTGCATGCCTTTAGAATTACCACATCTTTCTTGATATAATAATATGAAGCGGTAAAACTCCCAAAGCTTGCCTGAAATTTATTCGTCCCCAAAGCGATATGTGGAGGAAAACCCAGACTCAACATTACAGGCAAAGTAATTATTCCTCCTCCGCCTGCAATTGAATCAACCAATCCCGCAAAAAAAGCTGTTAAAAATAAAACAGGATAGTACCAGAATTGAAATATCAATTTCTCCCCTCGTTGCGTGTGCAGTTATCGCAATTATTGCATGGCTTCTCCCCGGGGAACCCAAAATAGTCCGATATAAAAACCCTCCTGCATTCTGTGCTTCTGAAATAATTTACCATCGAAAGAAGTTTCTTATTATCATTTAATAACTTCTCTTTCAGAAAGTCCTCATCCTTTAGAACATCCGGAAGCTCATCAATCAACGCCAGATTTTTATCATCAATAGAGCCCTCTGTTATACCATAACGGTCAAGCATGCTCAACGCAGTCTCTATTCTAAAGTCTTTCCTGTTCTTAAAATTCATTTGCTCTCTTAGAAACTCAAATCCCTCTGAATTTGCTCTCGCTAAATCTCTCTGTAGCAAATCATATAAAGCCGAATAAAAATCAGCGCTCGGATTCGACCATTTAATAAACTCCATTTGTGTGTATAAGTCTTCCTGGTTATAAAGCAAAAGACACAAAGAATGTTCCCCGTCCCTTCCTGCTCGTCCGATTTCTTGGTAATATGATTCTATCGACGATGGTACCTCCGCATGAATCACAAATCGTATATCCGGCTTATCTATCCCCATGCCGAATGCATTAGTAGCAAGTACAAGGTTTTCTCTACCACTCATAAAATCCCTTTGCCTTCTCTTCCTGTAAACATCATTCAACTTGCCATGATAAGTTCCATGTTTAATCCCCTTATCTCCAAGCTTCTCTGAAAACCGCTCCAGAGTCTGTATTAAAGCAAAATAAATTATCCCGGATCCCTTGTATCGCTTTATCATATCATGTATGATAGGATATTTCTCCTTCTCATCGAATATATCAGCCGCCTCCAACCGCAGATTTGGTCTTTCAATCCCCTGATGAAAGATTTTTGTCTCGCTCTCCTTCAGATTCAGTTTATGGATTATATCCTTCTGAACCTCCGGTGTTGCCGTAGCCGTTAAAGCAATTGTAAGAGGATTATTTATAATCTCCCTGAACTCGCCTAAACGGGAGTAATCAGGTCTAAAGTCATGCCCCCATTCCGAAATGCAATGTGCCTCGTCCACAGCAAGTAATGCAATTTCCTTTTCCTTTATCCGGTCAGTAAACTCCTTCTTCCTGAACCGCTCTGGAGTAACATAAAGCAGTTTGATCTTTCCCTTCATAAACTGATCTAACCTTTTATCCCTCTCCTGTTTGGAAAGTGTTGAATTGATAAAGGCCGCCGGAATATTCTTCCTCCTTAATGCATCTGCCTGATCCTGCATTAAAGCTATAAGCGGACTTATTACAATGGTCCCCCCCTCAAACATCAAAGCCGGTAATTGATAACAAAGCGATTTCCCGCTCCCCGTTGGCATAAGAATAAGCGAATGCCCCTTCTCATATACTATCCGGTTTATAATCCTTTCCTGCTCCCCCCGGAATTCATCAAACCCAAAATACTGTTTTAATATATCTAATGGATTTTCCAATAATTAACTCACTTCCTTATATCTAAAATGTTAAATTATAAAAAAAACACTTATCATTCTTAGTCCGTATTTAGCGAAATTATTTGTAGCCAAAGTTCTTTTGGTACCTTTCTTCAAAGAAAAGTACAGAGTTAATTTAAATCCCCTACAGTAGGTAGGCACGAAATCCGGAAAAGGTCGAAAAATAAATAAAATATATTTTTCGACCTTTTTGCTAAAACATGCCTACATACTATATAGGCTTTTTTAAATTATTTCCCAGGACTTTTACACGATAGATGAGTATGAGATAAGCGACTCAGATGCGGTTCAGTATGCCAATAGCTCCGGCCCTGTCCCAAAATGAGACGCTCTCCATTCTTCTCAAAAATCCTTCCTGAAATAAAATTTTAAATCCACACTGTATGTAGGTACCAAATTCGGGTTTCAACGAAAAAATAAATAAAATATATTTTTCGTTGGAAGGCTAAATCGTTACCTAACTACAGTAGAGGTTATTAATTTTATTTTCCGTTAGGATCTGATTAGCGGTGAGCGATAGATAAGAAGAGGTTTTCCAAAAAACATTAGTTGAACAAAACCGCCTCGGCGGTAGCCATTTAGTTCTTTGACATTTTGAAAAGCTTAGAATTAGTATTTACGTTGATATTCGTAAAAGATATATTCCCATAACAAAAACAAATTACAGGAGTTAAGTTATGGGAGAGTTAAAAACCAGAATGCTTATGAAGATGGAGCTGAGAAACTTCAGTAAGCGTACAATAGAAATGTATTTATATCACATGAAAAAATTCGTGGTCTTTCACGGGAAGTCGCCGGATACATTAGGTCGATCTGAAGTGGAAGAGTATTTGCATTCGTTATTTCAGAGGGAAGCAAGTGCTTCATGGATAATACAGGCCTATAGTTCATTGAGATACTTTTACTGTGAAGTAATGGATAAACCTGATGTTGTATTTAAGATGCGCCGTCCCAAAAGCGAAAAGAAGCTTCCGGTTGTATTATCAATGAATGAAGTAAAGAAGATAATTGATAATGTAAAGAGCTACAGGGACCAAACTGCATTGATGGCAATATATTCAGCCGGATTGCGCCTGAATGAAGGAGTTAAATTAAAGATAAGAGATATAGACAGTCAGAGGATGCAGATAAGGGTTGAACAGGGGAAGGGAAGAAAAGACAGATATACATTGGGTATTTTTGGCTAATATAACTTTGTGGATAATTGCGGGTGTATAACTATTAACATAGTAGCGTATCTAAAAAGATTTGTCAATAGCTACCTTCAATAAAATTCAATTTTAAAAAAAAGCCACTAAATAAGTGGCTCTGTATTATAATTAATATACTATTAGTTATTTCGGTGTGGCTTTATTAAATTTTTCAAAAACTATATATGGGTTTTGGGGAGTTGGTTGTAAATACGCCCAAATTTCTAAAGTATCTTGAAGTTTTACTTCAAGCAGTGATTCTTTTAAAGAATAGGGTATAACACACATTTCGGAGTGTAATGATGCCTCATCTATATCTCGCAAAGTCACGACTTCATATCCAGATTTATACTCATCAGCTACTAATGCAGGTCCATTTACACCCCAATCATATGTTAAGATAGCATTAAAATGGACATATTTCCCGCTTGTTTCATCTCTAAATAATGGCGAAATAATTTTTTTAAAAGGCATATCTACATACACTTTCGGCTTATCGGACTTAATCCCCCCTGTTGACGGACCGCAACCGAAATAAAATAAAAGAGATAATAAGAAAACGAATAATAGTTTTTCACTCGATCTCATAACAATTCTCCCAAAAATATTTATAATAAAATTAAACCTTTAATAAATTACTAATAAACTAAAGAATAAAAAAAATTAATTCAGGGTATTAGATACGATTTGGCTACGAATTATCTTCCAAACCTTAGAAAATAGGGTAAAGACTTCTAAGATGTTCTAAGCTATAAAAGTTTATATTTTAATAAGATACGGTTATAAAAGCGTTTAACAAATATTATCAAAACTGACTTACAAGCAGAGGGTCGGATGTTAGGCTTCTTCTATTCGGTGTCTGTATTGAAATCTCCATTTTAGGTAGATTTGATTTCTTAGTTCAGCAGTAATGATTTGAGCATTAAGTTTTTCTTATTGTTTATATTTGGCTGGTAAATATCGATAATGAATTCTTTTGATTTCAGAAGAATTTAGTTATTATTAAAGCGGTTTGAGTTTTTGAGTATGAGCAGCTATTTCCCGGTAAGAAAGAGGCTGACTGAAAGTTTTTATTATATATTCTATGAGAGTCAAAATGCATAACAAAATAACGCGGACCTTTGTATCTATTATACTATCTCTCTCAATCTTCTTATTCATAAATAGTCCACAGATAAGAGCGCAGCAGAAGTCAAAGGGAGTAAGGACTATTTATCTTATCAGGCACGGAGATTATGCGCCGCAAAAAGATGATATTCCTGATTCGGAAATGGTTCTTACACCACTTGGTATTGCCCAGGTACGCATGGTGTCGGAAAGATTGAAATCTATGAATATTAAATTCAACTCGCTTATAAGTAGCACAATGACAAGAGCTATACAGACTGCAGAAGTAATTAATAATGATTTTCCAGAACTATTACTAGAACAGTCTGATCGGATAAGAGAATGCACTCCTCCTCTAAGGAGAAAGGATTATATGGCGGGAATAGACACATCAAATTCAGAAGAGTGTGTTCAAAATCTAGAATGGGCCTTTCAAAAATATTTCATCCCAACGCCAGATGAACAGAACAGGAATGATATAATCGTTTGTCACGGAAACGTAATCCGTTATTTTGTAACTAAAGTTTTAAAAGTCGATACAATGGCTTGGGTACTAATGAGCATATCAAACTGCAGCTTAACAATAGTCAGGGTTTTACATGATGGAACTATGAAGCTTGATACATTCAGCGATTACGGGCACATCCCTGAAAATATGCGAACATTCACAGGTGGAAAGAATGGGAAGAAGGAGCTATCAAAAGATACTTTTAAGAAACAAAACCAGTAAGTAACAGGGAAAATTATTTATTTTATATATTCCTAATAAATCTAGTATAAATTTCCTCCTGCTTCATCCTTCTCTATAATTCCTCTCCTATTTTCCCTATATTAACCCCCTAAATGCAGACAATAAAAGAACATATTAAGAACACCGCTCAATTGTCCTACCCGGTTATAATTGGACAGGCGGGTATTATTATGATGGGCGTTGTCGATAATCTCCTTGTCGGTGGATTGGGTGCCCCGGCTCTTGCTGCTGCTTCAATTGCAAATGGCTTGTTCATTGTAATTTTCATCTTGGGAATAGGTATCTGCTCGGCAGTTACTTCTTTGGTCGCAATCTCTGTGGGAGCACAGAAGCAGCAGGATTGCGGAACAATATTTACGAATGGGCATATAGTCAGTTTTGTCGTAAGCATTATCCTTATGTTGATTACATATTTTGCAGCAGATTTTTTCTCTGTACTGCACCTGCCTGATCAGGTTGTTAAGCTTGCTGCCCCATATACTAAAATCCTCTCCTTTTCTATGATCCCTGTTCTGATTTTCCAAACCAATAAACAATTTATTGAGGGACTCTCAGTAATGAGACCTGGTATGATAATTTCAATAGCAGCTAATATAATTAACGGTCTCGTCGGCTGGACTTTAATCTACGGAAAATTCGGAATGCCGGCATGGGGATTGAACGGGGCAGGTGTGGCTACTTTTAGCTCGCGCCTCTTTATGGCATTCACTATTTCTATATATATTTACTATTCTCCAAGGTACAGGGATTTGAACTTAAGCCTGCGAATTAAAAACATTAATTTCTTAATTATTAAAAAGGTTCTGGCTCTCGGTATTCCAAGCGCAGTACAGTATTTCTTTGAAACTGGTGCTTTCACGTTTGCCGCAATTATGGTCGGCTGGCTCGGTACTGATCAGCTTGCTGCTCATCAGATAGCTCTCAACCTCGCCTCAATTTCTTTTATGTGTACCCTGGGAATTTCAACTGCTGGAAGCATTCGCGTTAGCAATGGAGTGGGCAAACGGGATATTACTGAAACAAGACGCGCTGGTTTTACTGCTATATTGCTCGGCGAAGCTATGATGGCTGTTTTCGGATTAATGTTTATTGTATTCCGGAATAATTTCCCCGCATTTTATATTAAAGATCCTGCCGTTATTTCGATAGCTTCTTCGCTCCTTATTATCGCCGCTCTTTTCCAGATATTTGATGGCACCCAAGCAGTTGGAATTGGCATATTAAGGGGATTAACCGATGTTAAGATTCCTACCTTGGTTACTTTTATTGCTTACTGGGTGATTGGTCTGCCGGTCGGATATGTCTTGGAATTTCATTATAAACTAGGTGTGCAGGGCGTATGGATTGGACTTATGTTTGGACTGATTACTTCCGCCGTTCTCCTTACTTTAAGATTTGATCATAGGAGTAAACAGATTATACATTTTTAATCGGTTTACCATCAAAATAACCGGTTTAATTTTATATATAAACTAAATTAATGTAATTTTTAACCTGAAATCTTTATTTAGTACCAATGCCGATAGAAATTTGAAAAATTACAAGCTGATAGTCCAATATGATGGTACACATTATGCCGGCTGGCAGATTCAGTTAAATGCTGTGTCAGTTCAGGGTGTCCTGCAGGATAGAATCAGCCAAATAGTAAATGAAAATATAAATCTTATTGGCGCAGGTAGGACAGACTCCGGTGTTCATGCTCTGGGACAAACAGCAAATTTCCGTACAGAAAACGAACTTGATCTCTATAGATTTAAGCATTCCCTTAATTCCATCCTTCCCCGCGACATCGCAGTAAAAACTATCGTGGAAGTTGAAGAGGATTTTCATGCAAGATATGACGCTGTTAAAAGAAGCTATATTTACATCATATCAAAAGGCAAATCTCCCTTTTATGATAAGTATTCCTGGTGGTATCATGGACTAATACATTGTGATAAATTAAATTCTCTGTCTGAATATTTATTTGGTGAAAAGAATTTTACTGCATTTTCTCGTAAAGCTTCAGAAACCGAAAACAAGATCTGCTTTATTCATAATATCCGATGGAAAGAATGGAAAGACCTTGTTATCTTTTATGTGGAAGCTGACCGCTATCTCCATGGAATGGTTAGAACTATGGTCGGTACGCTGTTGCACACGCTTAAATTAAATTTAAATATTGATTATCTTCGCGATGTAATAAATACAAAAGATAGGGAATCTGCCGGTGAGGCGGTTCCTGCAAAAGGATTATTTCTTTATAAAGTTAAATATAAAAGCTAATGAAAAAATATATTGATCTAAGAAGCGATACCGTCACCCGCCCTTCCCCCGAAATGCGAAAAGCTATGTTTGAAGCTGAAGTTGGCGACGATGTCTTTCAGGAAGATCCAACTGTAAATACATTACAGGATTATGCCGCAGACCTTCTTGGAAAGGAAGCTGCCTTATTTGTCTCAAGCGGTGTCATGGGAAATCAGCTCTGCCTTAATGTGCTTACTAATCCTGGCGATGAGGTTATTTGTGAGAAGGATAGCCATATCTTTAACTATGAATCCGGTTC
>PLLW01000063.1 GCA_003141435.1 Ignavibacteriales bacterium | reverse complement strand
TATCGTTTTGGATGGATATGAATTATAAAGGAAGCGATCCATTTGCTTTTAAGATTATTTGACAAAATATTAAATTAATTTGTTAAGTTTGTTGTGAAAGACTATTTAACATGAATTAAAAGGAGTATAGAGTATGAGCAAAGGTCTGATAACCAAAAAAGCAACTAAGAAGGAGCCCTTAAAAACCATGAAAGAAAAGAAGGAAGCGAAGAAGGCAAAGAAAGAAGAAAAAAAAAGTAAGGGTTAGTAGGTAAGCTCCTATTAATATTGCAGAATTTATTGGCTATATAGCTTCTGTATTGGTGGCTATTTCCCTTATGATGAGCGGCATAATAAAGCTCAGAATTATCAATTTAACAGGAGCCATTTTTTTTATTGCATACGGGTTAGTAATAAAAGCTTACCCCATTGCATTTGTAAACGGCGTTATTTGCATAGTAGATTTTTATTACCTGTATGATATTTTTAAGGTAAGAGAATACTTCAAAATATTAGAGGTAGGTAAAGACTCTGATTTACTTAATTATTTCCTGGATTTTCATGACAAGGAAATAAAGAATTATGTTCCTTCCTTTACTTTTTCATCAAGTGATAACAAAACAGTTTTTTTTATTTTGAGAAATTCTATCCCCGCCGGCTTAATCTATACGCACAGAAGAAACGACAATAGTCTTTTTATAGAACTTGATTTCGTTATTCCCGGTTACAGAGATTTAAAGATCGGGAAATATGTTTACAAAAATATATTCCGAAAGACTCAAGCAAGTAAACTTTTCAGCTATCCGGGGAATGCTAAACATGAATCATATCTCAGAAAGATGGGTTTTGAGAAAACCGAATTGGACGGTAATCCTGCCTATTGTTTAAAGTCTGAGTAAGAAAGAGGAAGGAAATTTTTTAATGTTTGAATATCAGAAAGATAACAGATTTTTTGCGCAAGTTACCGGGAAGATGGAAGAGATTTGCGAACAGGAGCTCATAGAACTTGGGGCAGTTAATACTAAAACTTCCTACAGAGGAGTATATTTTGAAGCTGACGCGACAACCATTTACAAGATTAATTATACATCGAGGTTATTGTCGCGTGTATTAGCACCTTTAATAACATTTTATTGTGACAACCCAAATGTATTATTGAAAACAGCAGAACAAATAGCATGGGAAGAACTATTCCCAATTGATAAAACATTTGCGATATCCGCTTCAGTATCAAACAGTAAAATTACTAATTCATTATATGCTTCCCTTTGCCTGAAAGATGGCATTGCAGATTATTTTAGAGCAAAATTCGGTAAACGTCCTGACGTTGATACCAGCAATCCAGATATCAGGTTTAATCTTCACATTGAAAAAGACAGGGCAGTAATAAGTCTGGATACCTCCGGAGAATCGCTTCATAAAAGAGGTTACCGGCTTCTTGCCGGAGAAGCCCCCATGCAGGAAACTCTTGCTGCAGCAATAATACGCATAAGCAAATGGAATGGGGATAAACCTTTGCTGGATTGCATGTGCGGTTCAGGGACCATACTTGCCGAAGCTTTGATGCACTATTGCAAAATTCCTGCTCAGAAGCTACGAAGTAAATTCGGGTTTGTTAATATGCCTGATTTTGACAAAAAAGTATGGGAGAATCTAAAAGAGAATTGCGACAAAGAAATCCGTCCTTTGCCAAAGGGGCTTATAAATGGAAGTGACCGATCTTTTGAAGCAATAAAAGTAGCACAAGCAAATTTGTCCCGGCTCCCCTTTTATGATTCTATTGATTTATTATGCAAATCTTTTGGACAGATAACACAATTTGAAAACGGAACCCTGATAACCAATCCGCCATACGGAATCCGTCTTGGAAAAATGACCGAAGTACAAGAACTTTATAAAGAGCTGGGAGATTTCATTAAACAGAAATGTAATGGTACATCTGCTTTTATCTATACAGGCGAACCTACTTTACGGAAATACATCGGTCTTAAAACCACGAAGAGAATTCCCTTGGCAAATGGAAAACTTGAAGGGGTGCTTCTTCAAATCGACAGTTATGAAGGAAGCAAGAAGAAAGTTTTTTTAGAGTAATTAAAGATTTTTATGCTCTTTATTCGAATAAAAATATGCTGTATTTCCTCTATTGAAGAAGCAAAGCTTGCTATAAAGTATGGAGCCGATGCCCTTGGTTTTGTTTCTGCAATGCCCAGTGGAGCAGGAATAATTGATGAAAAACTAATTCAACAAATAGTATCCACTGTGCCTCCTCCTATTTCTACATTTCTATTAACAAGCAGTATAAAAACAAACGATATAATTCCACAGATTCTCCGGTGCAATACAAATACAGTGCAATTGGTTGATCGTGTTGGATACGAAGTTTATCGTGCAATACGAGAGAAACTTCCGTGGATCAAAATAGTTCAGGTAATACATATTAATGATAAAGATTCGATTAAAGAAGCAGAAGTAATTTCTCCATTTGTTGATGCTTTATTGCTCGATTCAGGTAACCAGTCATTACCAATTAAAGAATTAGGCGGAACCGGAAGGGTACATGATTGGTCAATCAGCAAAACAATATGTGAAATAATTAATAAACCGGTAATTCTTGCAGGGGGACTAAGTCAAAATAATGTTGAAGAAGCAATTAAAACTGTTCAGCCATTCGGAGTAGACGTCTGCAGCGGCTTAAGAACCAATGGCTGTCTTGATGAAGAAAAACTTAAGCAATTTATCATTAGTGTAAAAAATGCTGAGTTAGAAAACCCTTCTTAGTAGTAACTGCCTTTAATCAATAAAAGACAAGGAAATATTTTAGTATAAAGATTGTAAGGGGGCGGGGTTGTAAGTTGAAGGCCGCTATTTTTTCTTTACAGGGAAATCAAAAGTTATAATAATAGAATAACAGCCTTTTCATGGAACCACTTCAAACTTATTTCTATTTAGCAGAGGGAACTTCCTATTTTTCAGAATCCACCAAGTAATTTAGACACATTTTTCTTACACGAACGCTTTCATCGAACCTGATAGCCTGGCGCACGGCAAACATTCCCATAGGACTGTTTATTTTGTACAGTGAATGGGCAGCAACAATCCTAAGATTTTCGTCATCAGAGCTTTTCAGAATTTTCATTAAAGGAATGACTGCTTTTTTACTTTTAATATCACCTAAAATCTGGGCTGCGCTAGACTTCAACCCATAGTTATCTGTATTGATTGCAATCAACAGATTTTTTTCACCTCTCATAATAGCAGAATCTCTTTTAGTGAGGTTGCTTGCAAAACACTCCCCCGATAATAAAATCAATATAACCACCAAGCCTAACAAGTATCCTTTCATGATGAACTCCTCAAAATGTTTAACTGAGATTTACAGGTCAAATGTATAGTTATATTAAGAACCCCGCCCGCTATTTAGGATAGAAGGATGAAAAAATTGATTATGAATGAAAGATGAAACATGAGCGGGGGATATGAATCGAGCTTGCCACACAGTTCAGAAATATTTCTTTTTGAATTGTTATAAAATGGAGCTAATTACATCATAATGGTAATTGGTATAGTAATAAGTCCATATAGTTTTAGTATGTTTGCAATCCACTTAATTTTACAAAGAATCGTATTATACAATGATAAGTACAAGCAGCATAACGCTTAGATTCGGGAAACGAATCTTATTTGAGGATGTAAATATTAAATTTACGCCGGGAAATTGTTATGGAGTTATAGGCGCCAATGGGTCAGGCAAATCGACTTTTATTAAAATTCTGTCGGGAGAAATTGAACCAAGTTCAGGCAATGTTATTATTTCACCCGGAGACAGACTAACCACATTAAACCAGAACCAATATGAATTTGATGAATTCGAAGTATTAAAGACTGTCATAATCGGTCATAAAAAACTGTATTCTATTGTGGAAGAGAAGGAACGACTATATTCAAAACATGATTTTAATGAAAAGGACGGGATAAGGATTTCGGTACTTGAAGGAGAGTTTGCAGATCTACATGGATGGGAAGCAGAATCTGAAGCGGCGGAGTTATTGAGCGGATTAGGAATAATGGATGAACTACATACAAAATTGATGAAAGATCTATCTGGAAATGAAAAGGTAAAAGTATTGTTAGCGCAGGCATTATTTGGAAATCCGGACATATTATTACTTGATGAACCCACCAACCATCTTGATATTATTTCGATCAACTGGTTGGAAGATTTCCTTGAGAAATTCAAGAATACAGTTATTGTGATCTCGCATGACAGGCATTTTCTAAACCAAGTATGTACCCATATTGCCGATATTGATTACGGTAAAATACAGATGTACACCGGGAATTATGACTTCTGGCTTGAGAGCAGCCAATTAGCATTAAAACAGGCAAAGGAAGCAAATAAAAAAATTGAAGCTAAAAGGCAGGAGCTTCAGGAATTTATTTCACGTTTCAGTGCTAATGCATCGAAATCCAAGCAAGCAACCTCCAGGAAAAAACAACTTGAAAACCTGACACTGGAAGATATAAAACCTTCATCGCGCAGAATGCCTTACATTGCTTTTAAACCTACCCGTGAAGCAGGAAATAATCTTCTTGAAATACATAATATCAATAAAAAGCACGGTAAAGCAATACTGTTAAACAACATAAGTATTAAAGTTGATAAGGGAGACAAGATCGCTTTTGTTGGTCCAAATGACCAGGCAAAGGATACTTTATTCAAGATCCTGACTAAAGGATTAAAACCTGACAGCGGAAGTTTTGACTGGGGAGTTACAACTTCGCAGGCATATTTTCCAAAAGACAATGCAGGTTATTTTGATATTGATCTCAACCTAATTGATTGGCTCCGTCAGTATTCAAAAGAAAAAGATGAGACCTACATACGTGGTTTTTTAGGAAGAATGCTTTTCAGCGGAGAGGAATCATTGAAGAAAGCTAATGTGCTTTCGGGGGGCGAACGGGTACGGTGCATGCTGGCAAGAATGATGTTAACCGGAGCGAATGTACTGATACTGAATGAACCAACTAATCACCTGGACCTTGAAGCAATTTCTGCATTGAATAACAGCTTAATTGATTTTAATGGAACTGTATTGTTTGTTTCTCATGATCACCAATTTATCCAAACGGTTGCAAACAGGATTATAGAGATTATCCCAACAGGAATTGTAGATAAACGGATGACATTTGATAAATATCTGAATGATGAAGAGATTAAGAAGCTGCATCTTAAAATATACCATGCAATAGCGATAGAGATTTGAATCTTAGAAAGGAATTATTTTCTTTTTTTGATTAAATCGAGAACACCATTAATAAAAGTGAGAGGATGGGGGGGATTACCAGGGACATAGAGATCAACTTTATATTTGTCCAGGAATTTTCGGTTAAGAGCAGGACTGTCTGAAAAAATGCCTCCGCTTATTGCATCAACACCACAAAGAATGATTATCTTGGGATCAGGAACTGCGTCATAGCATATTTGCAATGGCATTGCCATATTTTCAGAAATAGGACCGGTAATAACGATTCCATCAGCGTGGCGTGGAGAGGCGACAAATTCAATTCCGAACCTACCGATATCAAAGTTCACATTTCCTGCCGCATTAAGTTCAAGTTCTGCACTATTGTCCCCCGCTGCTGAAACCTGCCTGAGTTTCAGGGAATCATGAAAGAAAGATGATATTTCCTGTCTAATGAGACCAGGATTTAATTCAATTGTTTTATCTACTCCTTCTTTGATAATTAATGACAATGGATCATTGGTGGAAATTTTATAATCAGCCGTAAATTTTATTTTATCAGGGAACTTAATAGCGCATTCGCTGCAGAAAGTACATTTTCCAAGATCGATCTGAATTGGCTGGGTTTTAATAGCACCAACCGGACATAAATTTATTAATTCAAATTCATCTACTTTGACATTGGAAATTACCGGTCTTCCATGAAAGGGTTCCTGAAGTACAACCTTAGTGACATCCTTTATAAACTGATTTCCCTGGTGCTTTAATATTTTTAATGTGTTTATCATTAATAACCTTATAAATCAAATCCGCAGTAGGACAGATTAAAACTTTTATTACAGATTGGGAAATCGGATATCCCATTCCTGCGAACTGCAAGAGCAAGAGCAAGCCAATTATGAAATGAAGGGTCTTTAACTTTATAATTGATCAGTTCACCCAATTCATTTGTAACAGCGCAATGGCAGATTTCCCCACGCCAGCCTTCAACAAGTGAAATTGTAAAAGCGTTTTCCCGGGGTTTAGGAGAAATTTCTTTTCTATTCTGATGAGGAGGAATCTTTTCAAGTATTGACCTGATGTATGCAATTGACTGGAGAATTTCCTCTCTCCTAATCTGTGTTCTTGAGAAAACATCACCATGATGTTTAATTACGGGTTGGTGTACAAAATTTTTATATAGATCGGATGGATGAGATAACCTTATATCCCGATTTAATCCGGAAGCTTTGGCAGTCATACCAACAGCACCAATTTTCAATGCCTGCCCATAAGACACAACGCCAGTTTTTTCAAAACGCACCAAGCATCCGGGGTTATGGAACAATTTTTTAATCATCTCATTAAAATCGGGTTCATATTCATCCAGAATTTTTAGAAGTAATTTTCTTAACTCTGATGTGAAAATATAATTATTAACAATAGGTCTTATTAAACCTTTCGCTAATCTATTACCGCACCATGCCTGGAAGAAATTTATTACAGGAGTACGCAACCGGCTAAATACCGAGCTACCTAACTGATAAGCAACATCTCCACAAATAGCGCTCAAATCACCAGTATGAATTGCTATTCTTTCAAGTTCCAGAGCGATAGTTCTAACAAACCGTAATTCCTCATCGGGTTCAAAACCGCAGAGTGATTCCCAGATATTAGCGAATGCGGAAGCATGACCGACTGTAGTATCCCCTGCTATCGATTCAGCCAAGATTACTCTTTGCAACAATTTATTTTTTTCAAGAAATAATTTTTCAATTCCGCGGTGCTGATAGCCAAGTTGAATTTCGAGATGAAGAATCTGCTCACCCTTGCAGATGAATCTAAAATGCCCGGGTTCGATAATTCCTGCATGAATTGGTCCTACACCGACCTCATGAAGTTCTTCGCTTTCAATCTGATAAAAAGGATAATTAGAAATTTGTGAAGATTTATCAAAACGATCAACAGGATAGCGAACGGGTTTTAACCATGGATGATCTGAGTATTTAATTCCGAAATTTTCACTTAGTTCCCTTTCGAATATATTTAATGCAAGATTATGCGCAGACAATGAAGGATACACATCATTCGTTCCGATATTTATGTCAGCACAAGTAAGTTTTATTCGTGCTTTACTATCGTTAGCGATGCAACAAACCAGTTTAAGTTTACCTGCATATGGAAATCCGAAATAATTAACACAATGGTTATTTACATCTTTAAGAAACAAAATATTTGTTTCCAGGAATTCTTTATACTCCAGGGAAGGAATAGTTCTGAAATCTATTGTTTCATTATTTTGAATTGTTATGTATTTACGCATCATCATATTATTTAAAACAGGGATCAGCCAAAACTTTTAACTGCCTGATTAATTAATTGAACCAACGAATCCGGAGGATTAAAGCCGAGATAGATAACCCCAGCCATTAAGGCAAACTGAGGAACCGATTCCCAGACACTAATTTTTTCAATAATTTCGTTATTGTCTTTGTGTGCCGGCGGGTGATAAAAAAGGAGTCTGAAAATATTTTCACCCAAAGCCCAAATAATTACAGTAATCAAAATTGCAAATACGATTATCAGCCAGAGATATCCATTTTGAAATAATGATTTGAAAATGAAATATTCACTTATAAACATTCCGGATGGAGGAATAGCAGTAACCATAAAAAATCCAAGTAGAAGAACAAGTGCGCCCGAAGTATTATTTTCAAAATATTCGCCTGCATCACTAATAAATTTACTTTTGATAACGCGATTTACTGCGCCATACTGATAGAACAGGCCGGCTTTAGTAAAAGAATGAAAGATTATGTGTAAAATGGAACCAAATATTCCTAGAGGTCCCATCGACAATCCGACAACCGCTATCCCCATATGCTCAACACTGGAATAAGCAAACATTCTTTTAAAACTTCTTACACGAAGCATATAAGCCGCAGCAATGATTAACGATAGGAGTGAACTTATGATTAAAACAGAACTTGCCCATTGATGAATATTTGTCCGTGCAGCTATGCCATACATACGAAAAATACCTATAAAGCCTACATTCATCAAAGCGCTGGAAAAAATGGCAGACGCGGGAGAAGGGGCTTTATCTTTTGCATCAATACCTGCCGTATACATAGGAAATAAACCTACTTTGGCTGTATAGCCGGCAAAAATGAAGAGGAAAGCCGCCTTAAGCCAGAACTCATCAAGGTACTTTGCATGAATAATAAGATTGGAATAAAACAGTTCACCAGCCTTTGCCTGCTGAGAAGCTAATCCAAGGAATAATATTCCCATAAAAATAAGGGAAACACTTACGGAGCAAATGAATATATATTTCCAACTTCCTTCAAGGCTTCGTTCAGTTCTACGATGATAAATCAAAACTGATGAACTTAGCGTAGTTATTTCCACCAGAATCCATGCAATTGCGACGTGGTTGGCAAGGTATGCAGTGCTTATTGCAGTAATTAAAAGAATAAGTGCTGATAAATAGATCGCCATAATTTCGGGACTGTCTCCCCTGCTGTTGAGATAAATAAAGCTGTAAAGGAAGGACGTTGAAGCTAAAATGCTCATTACAGTTAGAAGAATTATCCCTATTGCATCAGGAGTAAAATATAAGAGTTGAACGGTGTTAAGAGTTAAATATTCGTAAACTGTTAAAGTCCATTGCAATAAAACAAAAAGAACGACCAGTGAAATCGTGACTGCTCTCTTTCTAACCAGAAAAACAGAAAGAGTAATCAGAAGAGACAAGATTAAATATATTGCAATCATATAGTTATTAATCTTTAAGCCGATTTAAGTGATCCACTTCGGCTTCTTTGAAGAAATCACCGATTTTAATTGCAAAGATCCCAAGAACCAAAACAGTTACAAAGATATCGAGCAGAATTCCCAGGTTAACCAGCATAGGCATTTGAACTCCTACTGCAAGTGACAGAATCACGACACCGTTTTCCAAGATAATAAAGCCCATAACGTGAGTAATAATTTTTCTCCGGGATATGATAAGATATAAACCAGTGAAGATGGTAATACTTGCAATAACGAAATATATATTCTCAAACACACCACCTTTCAAGGTATTAGCAAGAAAAAACGTTGTCATCACTACAAAGGTTATAATAAAGAGGGAAGCAAAGTTGGAGACATAGGGTTCCGTCTCACGAGTAATTTTATTTCTCTTAATTAAATAATGCAAGAAATAAGGAATCAGTATTGCTTTAAAGATTAGAGTTTCTAAAAGGAGCAGAACAAGATTTACAGTATTAATTTCATTCAAACGCAGAAAGAAAATTCCAAAAAGCAACAAGCCCTGAAATGCAATTGCCTTGATAAAAGTTTTTAATCTTATAGCAGTAACGCAAACGAAGAGTGAAACAATAAATATTATTAATAATAGATTAATCATTGCAACTTCACTATATTTTTCCTGTAATTATCATAACACCCAGAAATATTAATAGGGAAACTGAGGAGAGCATTAGAATGACCTGCGGATTCTGGTTCATTCTAAACCTTGCCATTAATGATTCTACTAAGCCGACTGTTAATGCAAATAATATCTGGAAAGAGAAAAAAATCAAGACGTTGATTATAATATATGCAGTGTTGAGGAAGAACAGATTAGCAATCAAAGCTCCATAGAGAGCAAACTTTAAAATTCCGGTATACAGAATTAATCCGAGGTCAAAGCCGCTATTATCGAGAATCATCACTTCATGGATCATTGTTAACTCAAGATGAGTTTTAGGATCATCGACCGGGACACGACTGTTCTCAATTAATCCAAGGAATAAAAAGACAATAGAAGCAAGTATTCCGAGAGAGTATGCAATAACAGGAGAACCTGAAGCAGAATAATGAATTGAACTGAATATCCGGGAAAAAGAAGAATAGCCGGACAGCAGTCCAAGAGATCCAATGGTTATAAAGAATGCGGGTTCAGCTAACATTGAATATAAGACTTCGCGGCTTGCGCCCATACCTTCGAAACTACTTCCAGTATCCAAAGCGGAGATTACATTAAAGAATTTTCCCAATGCCAGCAGGTAAGCGAATAAAACAAAATCGAATTGAAATGAAATCAGTCCAGGATTCTCGCCGAATGGAATAAATAAAGCTGCGATAAACACAGTACTGAAGTAAACTGCAGGGGCAATCTGGAAAATGAAACTACTTGCAGAACTGTATACGGAACCTTTCTTTAATAATCGTACAATATCTTTAATGGGTTGTAGGATACCCGGACCTTTCCTTCCGGAAAAGATACTTTTTGTTCTATTTACCAATCCGGTAAAAAACAAACTAACTATTAATATAAAAATAATGTTCATTTAATTTGAATTAGTTAGAATAGCCTTAAAAAATTCATGAGTAACTCCCACAAATATTCACCATAAGAAACCAGAATCATCAGCATAATGAAAAACAGACCGTACAGAATGTAAAAATGGATATGCCCGTTCTGAAGAAAATTTAATTTTAATAATATTTTCCTGAGCCATTTAAGGTTCTTATCAATAAGATAAAATTCAAGTTTATCGTAATTATGACTGCTGTATTCTTTCTGCCCGGGAAACACCTGATCTAACACCACATCACTTTTGTGCATGCTTAGAATAGGTTCAATTAAATTTGAATACGTCTTAACAAAAGAGCTTGCGGTATACTGCATTTTAGGATTTGGGACGACATATCCGCAGCCCCATGTAGAGGAAACGGTAACCACTTTAGTTTTTTCAAAATATTTTTTAATTCCATAAACAATAAAAATCAGAGAGAGTATCAGTATGCCAATCATTCCAATTTTTGAAAGTATAGCTACCTGATTAATAAAATATCCATTGGAATTATTTAAAATGTTTGGCACAAAAAGGGAAACAGGGTTTTTCAGAAGCCAAAGAAAAAATTGGGGAAAGATACCTATTGATACTATCATGAAGGCTACCATGTATTTAGGGAAAAGCATAAGGAATGGAACTTCTTTTGGTTCAGTATGAAAACGTTCACGTTCCGTTCCTAAGAATACAACACCGAAAGCTTTAGTAAAACAGATAATTGCGAGTCCGCCAATGGTTACAAGAGCTGCAATAGCAGTTAAAATAAAGAGTGAGAAAGAAAAACTATCAGATTTCAGACCTGCGAACAAACCGGAGAAAATAAGAAATTCGGATATGAAGCCGTTCAAAGGGGGAAGTCCGCAAATAGCAAGAGCAGCAATTAAAAATAGTCCTGCTGTGTGGGGCATTTTTTTTATCAAGCCGCCAAGTTTTTCAACATCCAAAGTACCTGTCTGCTGGTAAACGCTTCCAGCACTATAGAATAAAAGTGATTTAAACAAAGAGTGATTAAGCATATGGAGCAAGCCTCCGGCAAATCCTGCTATAGCAAGGAAATCGTTATGCAGACCAAGTCCTATTGATCCAATCCCGATTCCAATTCCAATTATGCCAATATTTTCTATACTATGGTAAGCGAGGAGTTTTTTGAGGTTATGCTGAACAATTGCAAGTATAACTCCATATAGTCCGGAAATAATTGAAACAAATAAAATAATCTCTCCAATAACGAGGTAGCTACTTTTAATTAATAGCAGCATACGGAGTATGCCAAAAATACCCAGCTTAATAATGACACCTGACATCATCCCTGAAATATGCGCCGGTGCAGCAGGATGAGCATAAGGGAGCCAGGTATGAAACGGAACAAATCCTGCTTTAAATCCGAAGCCGATAAAAAGTAAAAAGAAAAGAGTAATGCTTACGGGGTTTGGAACATGCTCAGAAAATGTGCGGATTGCATTAAAATCCATAGAACCTGTTTGAACAATAACCCAGATAAAAGAGATCATGATAAAAAGAATACCGACATGGGATTGAATAAAATAATTCAATCCTGCTTTAACAGTGGATTTATTCCAGCTTTCAAAAATGATTAATAAGAAGGCAGAGCCCGCCATTATTTCCCACACGATTAAAAAGGCAATAAAATTCTGTACGCTGCAGACGAGGATCATTGAAATATGCAGAATGACAAACAGGAGTTGATGAATTCTTATGTTTTTTGGTTTGTCGTGATAATGCCGCAGGTAACCGGTGCCATATAAAACGCCTGTGACAAAAGTAAAATTAATAATCAGAATCATCCAGGCGCTGAGGGCATCAATACGAAGAGGGATTTGTCCAAAGATCTGATTACCGGGAAGAATAACTTCGAACATTGGACCATTCAATGCGAAAACGGCAATTATGGAAGTTGCTATAGCAATCGCAAGTGTGAAGGAAATCAGAACAAGCTCGTAAATTTTATTCTTCAAATTTAAGACAGCAATAAAATGTGTGATAGATTTTTAAAGTGTTAAGTTAAATAAAACTGATGTATTTTACATTAATCTGCAATCATATCGACAGGCGTATAAGTGCTAATGAAATGAAGTTAATAAGATTAATTAATTGGGGGGTGAGGGATGATATGAACCCAACCCTAGGGAATAATCTGGTTTTTGACAAACCTGAAGATGGGGAATTGAATATCGGTTCTTCTGGAAGTAGATACAAACAACCTTATTCATAGGATTTTTTATTTAGGACAATGCTCCTGACCCTCTGCTTGTAAGACAGGGTTAAAATAATATTATTTAAGTTTTGATGCTATAATCGATTGTAATATAATAAGTAATAAATAGGAGTAAATTCCATAGACTCGTTGAAATAGTAATTGAATTTGGACAATAGTTTTATAGTAATATCCAGGCTTAGTTTTTTACTCATTTTAAAAGAATCATCTTCTTGATTGACGAGAAATTATTTCCTGTGGTTTTATTTACAGCAGTTATTTTATAGAAATAAACTCCTGAGGATAACTTAGATGATCCGAAAACTACCGAGTAATATCCTGCCGATTTTTCTTCATTAACCAGTTGACTAATTCGCTCACCTGTTATATTATATATATCCAGAGTGACCCAGAAATCAGAGGGAAGATTATAATTTATCCGGGTAGAGGGGTTGAAGGGATTCGGATAATTCTGAGACAGCGAATAATTATTAATGATGTTACTTTTATCTGTTAAGACACCTGTTGCAACACTCATGTATGATATATTAATAGCGTAACCAGTAAAATAGTAATCACTACCGTTTACACTAACATCAAAGCTATTATCTGCCGGTTTCCATGAAGAATTAGACCATTGCGTATATCATGTAAGTTCATTTCCATTTGAATCGTATGTGAAGGTGGACTGCTGATAACTTGTCCATGTCGAATTCTGCCAATTCTGGACCAACATTGTAAGAACTTTTCCATCTGAATTATTAGTGTAGGTAAATTGATCCTGGTTTACCCATTGTCCATTTGACCAATACTGCTCCAGCGTATAAGTTTTAGACTCTTTTGAATCGTATGTGTTTGTGGTTTTTGCTCCATTTATCCAACTCCCACTCCAAGACTGAACCAGGAGAATAAGCACGTTCCCATTTCCATCGTAAGTGTAGGTGTCCAGTGTTCCATTTTTCCATTGTGAATCCTGCCAATACTGACTCAAAGAGGTAAGCATATTTCCATTTCCATCATAGGTGCAGGCATATTGCTCTGAATATGTCCATTGGTTATTAGTCCAAGTCTCAAATAAAAATGTAAGATGATTCCCGCTGCCGTCATTGGTATAGGTGCTTCGATCATGATTAACCCATTGACCATTTGTATTATACTCACCTAAATTAGTAAGCATACCCCCATTTGCATCATAAGTGCGAACGCTATAAATAGAATCCTTCCATGCTCCATTGGACCAATATCTAAACAAATGGACAAGCATATTTTCCTTAGAATCATAAGTGGAGCTATCCAGGGTAGAATTTACCCATTGTCCATTCATCCACATCTGCTGCAGATTAATGCTGTTATCATTCGCGCCAAAGTATGTCCAGGTGTTCAGCATATAATTTGCCCAATATCCATTCACCCTTACTTTTGTTAATCTTTGCGTAAATGAACCCTTCTGGTCATAAGAAGCAGTAATGAGTATAGTATCAGTTGTTGTTGAAAAGAGTATTAACGAATCCGGGAGGTAGATCTGAGCGTCAGGAGAATCTGTTTTGTTTAGTTTTGAGTTAAACTTTACAATCCCTTTTTACGGAAACGTGCTTATAGCCGTAAAAAGAATTACTACAAATAGCAGCATTGTTTTCATAATACACCTATAGATTTAATATTAGATTTTTAATAAAGTGATTATCGTATTAAGGAAATGAATAGCAGGCAAAGGTATAAAACTCCGAATTAGTTTATAAATAAACTTAATTGGGAAATATGCCTTCTTAACGAATAGTGAATAATTTTTACTTAAAATATTCCCGTCCAGACATAATTACATTAAGCAGAAAAAAATAAATCAAATCCTCTTTAATATCAAGCCTGAACTTTTCGTAAAATCTTTATTACGCTATTTAGGTCAAGGTATAATATGGATGCTTCGGTAGTAAGGAAATTGCTATAGTTTATTACATAGTTTTTGGTTGAAAGCATAGATCGAATGGGATACTAATCATTTATTAAAAAGTGATGTCCTAAAAGTTCTAACGGGTTTTGTTGGGTTTCATACTTAAGGATGCAAGCATTGCTGATTTTGTGAAAACAATTAGATCAGTTGATCGGGGTGGCCAGGTTTACCGTCTCATTTAACCGATCACCTTTTCCTTTGATCGATGAATATGCAATTAGCGAGTTCAAACCTTCCGCCATCAATGAATCGATTCGTATGACAAAACGTGAAAAACAGTTGATTGAATTGATTGCGGATGGTTCTACCAATAAAGAAATTGCTCTAAAACTTAATCTCTCTGACTCTTACAAAACTGCAATAGATGCTACTTCATTAATAAACGAAAAATTTGTCTCAACCTTTCACCCAAAAGATGTAGTTCCTTTTTCATCCTTTTGCCTGATTTACTCTACCAATACATTTATTTAATATTATTACAAATAAAGAACGAAAACTAATTTAACAAATAAATACCCCTTCACTAACTATATGGAGATTATTATGAAAACTTACATAACAAATAGAAAAGGTATTTTATACCAATTATTGAGTTTCCCAGGAATGGCACTGAATTTAATTTTGATGGTAAATGCCGTTGCTTTTTCTCAGCAATCACCTTTGCCGGTAAACCTTGGTTTGACAGGCGGATTTGCAATTCTTTCTTACGCCGGAATCACTAATACTGGTCCCACGATTATTTCCGGAAATGTAGGAGTCAGTCCTCTGACAGGTTCATCCATGACAGGATTTGGGATGCCAAACATTGTCGGAACGATCTACGCAGTTGATGCTACAGGACCCACAGGTTCAGTGGCATTTCCTGCTATGTTAACACAAGCAATGCTTGATTTAACGACTGCATTTAATGATGCAAAGGGACGAACAGTAAATCCTGTTGCTGTTTCCGGCAATATCGGCGGACAAACTTTATACCCCGGTCTCTATAAATCAATTGGGGCGCTAGAAATAACATCGGGCGACCTTACTCTTGATGCACAAGGCGATGGTAATGCTGTTTGGATTTTTCAAATAGCATCCGGTTTCAATATGACCACCGCTCGCCAGATTTTTCTAACTAACAACGCAAAGGCTTCCAACGTTTATTGGCAAGTGGGTAGTGCAGCAACTTTTGGAACAAATTGTACTATGAAGGGAACCATTATGGCTTACACAAAGATTACGTTTGCTACAGGCGCATCTTTGGAAGGAAGAGCATTAGCCCTAACTGAATCAGTTACATTGGAATCCAATACCATTGGCGGAACAGCGAGTTCCCCCATTGATGCAGAAGTGTTTTTAGGATCGGCTGCCAATTTTAAGATTCTCGCCGGTTCCAAAATCAGCAATACAGGTCTAACTGTAGTTAATGGAGATATCGGAGTAAGCCCAAGTAGTACAATAATTGGATTTCCGCCAGGAACCTTGACAGGTGTGCGATATCCAGGGGATGCAACATCGGCTGCTGCGCAACTCGATTTGAAAACTGCGTACGACAGCATCTCAGCACGAAAAGTTGATTCTACCATTACTACACAACTTGGTGGAACCACGCACAATCCAGGAGTTTACAAATCCAGCTCCGGTACGTTTGGGATAACCGACACACTTACTCTCAATGGCGAAGGCGATGCAAGTGCTGTTTGGATATTCACAATGACCGGTGCACTCACCACATCATCGGGCAGTTATGTAAAACTAATCAATGGCGCTCAGTGGTACAATGTTTTTTGGCAAGTTGGCTCTTCGGCAACCCTTGGATCCAGCTCTAAATTCAGTGGAAACCTCATAGCGTTATCATCCATTATTACAAATAACGGTGCCTCAATAAGCGGTAGATTATTGGCCAGGACGGACTCGGTTTCATTAACCAACACTAACATCGGCGGAGATTTATCTACTCCAGTAGAGCTAACATCATTTAAAGGTGAATTACTTAATGGAATTGTTTCTTTGAAATGGCAAACAGCAACCGAAACAAATAACCGGGGTTTTGACGTTGAAAGAAATAATGGAACCGGCTGGGTTATGCTGGTTTTTATACCCGGCAAAGGGACAAATACTAATATTTCAAATTATTCTTATTCAGATAATCCGGGGAAAACCGGGAAATATCTATACAGATTAAAACAGATTGACTTCAACGGGAGTGAGAAGTTGTCATCCGAAATAGAAATTAACTTAAATAACTCCCCAGCAGTTTATGATATGGCTCAAAATTATCCAAATCCTTTTAACCCTACCAGTATGATTCGTTATGAGTTACCTTTTGATTCGAAAGTGATTATAAAGATTTATGATGTAATAGGGAATGAAGTAAGTATGCTAGTAAATGAAAATATTTCTGCGGGAAATTATGAAGTGCAGTTTAATGCAAAAAACTTTCCAAGCGGAGTATATTTCTATTCAATAAAAGCTATTTCAACAGATGGTAAGAATGATTTTAGTGCTGTTAAAAAGATGATACTATTGAAATAAAATTATCGACATGGTAAGTTAATCTTCTGAGCCGTCGGTGAATGCTGATGGCTTTTTTTATATGATAATAAGAGCATAGCTTGATATTATGGAGGAGGCGGAAATAGAGAGACTTTCCGCATACCCTTAAAATCGTTGGTTTTCAGCTTAAAAACAAACTTTTTTTATAACACGTTACTAAAAAGTTACTACTTTTTTTTAACGCTCTTTGATAAATTCAATATCTTTTTTGTAACCAAGTTCTTCGACCTACTCATTACGAATGAGATTCAGGTTTCTATAACGTGTTGTAAAATAAGAAGTTAATTTTCTCTGCCATAGTTTTTGCCATAGTAAAAGCAATAGGATCAGAAATAGATCATACTGGACTCAAAATAATTTTAACTTGAACTAATAAGTTATTTACATTCATATTTGCTTAAAAAAACAATAGAATGATCAAAACAAGATTAAGAATATTATTGAATTCGACCTTCTGCTTGTATTCAGTTAACATTATGTGTAAATTATCACAACTTATTGGAATCAGATCCATAAATGAAAAAAATCGCAATCTTAGTAATTGAAGACAATAGACTTCTACGTGATGGTATTGAAGTAATACTAAAAAAACAGCCTGATATGCATGTTGTAGCTACTGTTGGAAATGGTGAAAACATATTGCTGATGATGAGCAAGTTAAAGCCAAATCTTGTACTTCTCGATCTAGGTTTACGAAATCAAAACAGTTTGCAAATTGTCAAACTAACTAAGCAGCATTTTCCTGGAACCAAAATAATAGTAATGGATCTCATACCACTGCAGACTGATGTATTCGAATTTGTACAAGCAGGGGTTTCAGGTTTCATACTCAAAGATGCGAGTATAACTGAATTTATAAAAACGATCCGGTCGGTTTATCAGGGCACACAAGTTTTACCTCCGCATTTAACCGGCTCACTTTTTTCTCAAATTGTTGAACATGCAATTAACGGATCCAAACCTTCTGCAATCGTTGAATCGACTCGCATGACAAAACGTGAAAAGCAGGTAATTGCATTGATAGCAGATGGTGCTACAAATAAAGAAATTGCACAAAAACTTCATCTCTCAACCTACACAGTAAAGAGCCATGTCCATAATATTCTTGAAAAATTAGCGCTTAGTACCCGCGTACAGATTGCAAAACACGCTCATTTTTCCGAATCTTACAAAACTGCTATAGATAAAACCTCATTAATAACCGAATAATTTCCCTTTCACTCTTCACCCAAAGGATGTAGTTCCTTTTTCATCCCTTTGATCGATTGAATTTACATCCAGATCAGACGTATTTTAATTGTGGTTGTAAGCGAAAAATGTTACAACAAAACAAATAAGAAGATCTGTTTCAAAAATCACCTCCTACTTGAGATTTGACCATGAAAAAAATCAGATTGTTACTAATTGAAGATAACCGTCTCCTCCGGGATGGTATTTTTTCAATTCTTAAAGCTCATAAGGATATTGTTATCATTGCTGCATCGGGAGACGGAAAGAACTCACTTGCCAAGATCCAACAGTTAAAACCGAATGTAGTTCTTTTAGATTTGGGATTACGAAGTCAAAACAGTTTACACGTGGTGGAAATAGTAAAAAAAGATTTTCCACAGGCGAAGATCATTGTTATGGACCTTGCACCGGTACAAGCTGATATTCTTCAATATGTAAAAGCAGGTGCAAATGGTTTCATACTTAAGGACGCATCGCTTAATGATTTTCTAATCACCATACGAACAGTATCTGAAGGGTCGACAGTTCTTCCACCTCTCTTAATTGATTCCCTATTTTCCCAGATTGTTGATCACGCAGTAAGGGAAGGCAAAACCAAGCTAAAAGAAGCAGTTCGGATGACAAAGCGGGAACGGGAGGTTATCCAATTCCTTGGTGAAGGAATGAGCAACAGAGAAATCGGTCAAAAAATTCATACATCAACTTATACCGTTAAGAGCCACATTCATAATATTATGGAGAAACTCGCATTACATACAAGACTGGAAATAGCAAACTATTCATACACTGACCAAACTCTTAAGACAATTACCAAAAGCATATCAATGGTCGATAATTAGTTAAACATTCGCCGTACCTATTATGGTAATTAAATGTTACGGTAAAATAAAATAAAGGATAAACATTATGCGATATTTATTTTTAATAATCGTGGCATTGTTCTTGTCAAATGCTTTAGATGCATAGGTACGTGCTAATGTTAACTTCAACCCGGATAAACAACCAGTTTGGGGTCCTACGGTAATGATTTTATTACTTGCCGGATGTAGAAGCTTATTATAATGTCCCCCAGCATCGTTTTTATTATTATGAAGGAGAACGCTGGATTTACAGATCATCTTTGCCTTCACGTTTTGGTAATTATGATTTATATAATTCTCATAAAGTAGTAGTGAATGACCGGCAACCGTGGTTAAATAATGAAACATATAGACAAAAATATTCCTCATTTAAAGGTCGTCATGATCAGCAGCCAATCCGTGACAGCAAGGATTCAAAATATTTTGTAAACAAAAACCATCCCAAGCATAACACATGGCTTCAACAGCAAAAACATGATAAAGGCAAAAACAAAAAATAACCTACGAGAAGATCGAGCAAATATCGAGTGGAGAAAAATCAGCTAGTAATAAGTTAAGATATCAGCTGATTGGTTTTTGGCAGTATGACCTCCTATAATGAATATTATAGAGAAGTAAATAAAAAGGAGTTCACTGATGAAAGAAATGAAAGCTAAAATTGATAATCCCCTATCTGAGTTGATCAGTGATGATATTTATGAATTGTTAAATTCACATGGGCTAATCGACGATAAATCTGTAAGAGATTTTCTGATCAGAAAGAAATTCAGACAATTACGGGCAAGTAAGGTTAGCGTGGGGGATGCTATTGCTGCTATACAGGAACATTATCCTTATCTGCAATTCGATACCATTAGAGAAATAGCATACCAGATAAACACTTCGATCGTAAAAAAAAATAATAAATCTTAATAAATTTATAGCTTTTCACTATTCCAGTAAAAATTCTTAATTCCTAGTTTTAATCCCCAATGAGCAGATTCAAATGTCGGGAAGTATACCCCCTCAAGATCTTCTATTTGATTTCCAAGCATCAGGTTCTCATCCCAAAGGAGTAGTTCCTTTTTCATCCCTTTGATCGATTGAACGATCCTTAATTCCTTCATATAATATAATTGTACCAAATAACAATTATATTGGTCTTTTAAAAACATATTATAATGAAATAGTACATAAACTAAAATAACAATTAATAATTTAAGCTTATCATTATAAATTATATTTAACAATTAAATACTGGAGATAGCATGAAAAGGCTCTTAGTTTTAGCATCGTTATTATTTTTTCTGTTGCCAAATAATATTTTTGGACAATCAACAAAATATGACTGGCTTCATCAAGACAGCTGGGACTTTGGATTTGGATTTACATACCCCAGATATGTAAGCACAAATTTAAATGGCGAAGATATTGGGAATTATGGTTTATTTTTATCAATACAGAGAAATTTCACTGAACATATGGGCTTCCGGTTACAGGGAAATTATTTGCATATTAAAGATAAATATTCTGCTGATAATTCTATAATGCAAAGCGATATTCTTCTTGGCAGTTTAGGGTTGTTATATTATTTTAGCCCGTGTGAACCAGTCTCTCCATATGCCGGATTCGGCGCTGGCGGAGTTGATTATAAAGTGAAAAACTCCCCGGCTGTTCTGGATAAATATCAACTTGACTATGAACTTAATGCTTTTATGGGTGCCGAATGGAAAATTGGAGAAAACTGGAAATTAAAGACTGAATTGGCATATCATACTGCAGCAAGTGGGCATTTTGATGGTATTTATGGAACATCAGCTGGTGGCATCCTTGGTGGAAGGGGTGATACCTATATAACATTTGATTTAGGTATGTTATATTACTTCGGTTATGGTGAAAAATCTCATATATGCGAAATATATGATGGAATAATTGCAAAAGTAGATTATGATAAGATTGAAGAGATTGTTAAAAGATATCAGGTCCAGCCTGCTGAAGTTAATTATAACAGAATAGAAGATATCATTAAACAATATAAAAGCATAAGTTCTTCTACTGGCAATGTACCTCAGGAAAATTGGGTTTTAATTGGAATTAATTTTGATTTCAACAAAGCTACTATAAAACCAGAATCAATTCCGATTCTTTACAATACAGCTGAAATATTATTGAAGAATCCTGATGTAAAAGTTGAGATCCAGGGATATACTGATAACATAGGTTCAGAAAAATACAATCAAAAATTATCAATGCGAAGAGCTGAAACAGTTAAAAATTTCTTGATTGCTAAAGGTGTTACTGCTGACAGATTAACCACAGTTGGTTTTGGCAAAACTAAGGAAATAATGGATAATAATACTGAACAAGGAAGGGGTCTTAACAGAAGGATTGAATTAAAGATTATAAAGTAAAAAGACCAAAATTAAATTGGATTAAAACTATCTTTATGGCAGTTCCTTGAGAATTTTGTTAACAAAAGCCGCAAGATAATTTCTTTCGGCTTTTTATTGTGTTTGCCCACTTCTTAATATTAAGGCTTGAAACTCAGGTTAGGTTAGCATAATCGGAATTGTTCTATAAATAATACTAACAATTGTATCAATTATCGAATAACTATCGATCATTTTCACACTAATATCCAAATTAAATTTTGAATTACATCGTTGTGGACTGATTTGCCCAAATTTATCCAGTAAATGTTAAGAGCTTGAAATTATTTGCATGTTGGGAAGCACATGCTTTATGTACGGACAATAAAACTGAGGCAATATTTAACAATGATGAAAATAAATATAGTTTTCCATAAAGGGTTATAAAATATGCACTTTTTATATCCCTTAAAAATAAGGACTTAGCCTACCTAAAAATCCAATCTGTAGTTTTTTGGAAAATCTCTGCTTATCTAACGCTCATCTCTAATCAGATCCTAACGAAAAATAAAATAAATAACCCATACTGTAGGCAGGTCATGTTTTGCAAAAAGGGCGAAAAATTTATTTTTTTTATTTTTCGCCCTTTTCCGGATTTAGTGCCTACCTACTTATAGGATTTAAAATTTTATTTCATGAAGGGTTTAGGAGAATGAATAGAGGGAAGAGAAAATTCTCATTTCGGGACAAGGAGCTTTTAACAGAGTCGGTACTGAGCCGTATCTGAGTCGTTCATCTCATATTCATCTCTCGTGTAGAATTCCAGTGAAATAATAAAAAATATCCTTTACAGTAGTTAGGCAGGTTTTTAACAAAAAAGAGAAAAATATATTTTATTTATTTTTTCGACCTTTTCCGGATTTGGCGCCTACATACAGTAGAGGCTTTAAATTTTTTTGGAGGTTAAGTCGATATTATCTAAGGTTTCTAATTGGCTCAATATAATTATTTTATTAAATTAAACTGAAACAGATAAATAAATTTTATTTAGGATGTAGAATATGGAAAGTTTATCATATGTTTAAGAAAATTTCTGAATCGATAAAAGCCAGATTCAATAAAACCAAGAAAAGGATTTATCAAAAGAATCTAAGATTATTCACGCGTATAATCGAAAAATATCCTAATAATGCGATAGCATATAGTATCCGTGGAACTACAAAGAGAAACTTAGGTGATTACCAGGGAACAATTGACGATTACAATAAATCAATAGAGCTTTACCCAAACGCAAAAACGTTTCATAACCGGGCAGCAGCCAAAGGGAATTTGGGCGACTACAAAGGAGCAATTCAAGATTATAATAAGGCTTTAGAACTTTACCCTGATTTTGTAGATGCCTATGGCTACCGAGGAGAGGCAAAGGATAATTTGGGAGATTTTGAGGGTGCTATTCAAGATTACAATAAGGAAATAGAACTTAACCCGAATGATGCAAATGCATATTTTAAACGCGGAAATGCAAAGCACAGATCGGGTGATTATAATGGCGCAATCCATGATTACAATAATGCTATTGAACATAATCCTAATTTCGCCGAAGCATACGAAAACAGAGGTGTTACAAAGGGAAACTTAGAAGATCATAAAGGCGCTATCCAAGATTATAATAAAGCAGTTGAACTAAATCCTAATTTCGCTGATGCGTATTATTACCGTGGTATTTCGAAAGATAAATCAGGTAATGGCCAGGATGCAATAAAGGATTTTAACAAAGCAATTGAACTAAACCCTAGTCATTCAGAAGCATATTTTAGCAGGGGAAATACAAGGGACAAATTAAGCGAATTTTCAAGTGCAATTTTAGATTATAATAAGGCAATCGAACTTGGTCTGGATGAATCAAAAGCATATAGAGCGCGCGGAATTGCAAAGGGTAAAATAGGCGATTACGAAGGAGCGATTCAAGATTATAATAAGGCAATCGAAATTAACCCCAATGATCCGGACACATTTTATAATCGAGGAATTGCTAAGTATAATTTGGGTGATTACCAAGGTACAATTCAAGAGTATAATAAAGCAATCGAGCTAAATCCTAATTATGCAAATGCATACGGAAACCGCGGGGCTGCAAAGGGCAGTTTAAAAGATTACAAAGGTGAAATTCAGGATTACAATAAGGCAATCGAGTTAAACCCAAATAATGCAAAAGCATATTATAACCGTGGTATTGCAAAATATGCATTTGGTGATAAAGCCGGCGCCTGTAATGATTGGAGTAAAGCCGGCGAGTTGGGTTTAACTGAGGCTTATGACAATATCAATCATTTTTGTAAGGAAAAGATCGGAACAGTAGACCCAGGCCATGGTCAATTATGAAAATATTTCTTTTACCCTGCCGACTTCACCAGTTTCAAGGCGTACTTTAATTCCATGCGGATGTTTAGAAGAGTTAGTAAGGATGTCCTTAACAAATCCTTCCGTCAGTTTCCCGGAACGCTGATCTTCTTTTAGTACAATATTTACGTGTAAACCACGCTTGATATTTTCACGTTTTGTACCGTCATTTTGGTTAGACTTTATTTCCATTTGATGTCAATTGGGTAGTGTTATCATGATAAACTTTTAATATATTTATAATTAAATATTAATATCAGGTAAATTATGAACGAATCAAAAATAGCAATATTAGGCGGTGGGAACATCGGTTTAGCAATAATGAATGGTTTAACCGAATCAAAAATTTATTCGCCACAAAACATCAGTATTACGAGAAAGAATATTGAGCCATTATTATATCTAAAGAAGCAAAAAATAAATGTTACCAGTGATAACATTTCTTCAGTTAAAAAATCTTCTATTATCTTAATAGCAGTTCAGCCACAGCAGATAAATGGGATTCTTGATGAAATTAAGGGATATATAAAACCCAATATACATACGGTTATTTCAGTGGTTTCAGGAGCGACGATATCAGCAATTAAAAAAAGATTGCCTGCTGGGACAGCTGTTGTAAGGGCGATGCCAAACACTGCAATTGCATTGAAGGAATCGATGACCTGTCTTTCATCAGAAGGCGGAAATGACAAAGCACTAAAACATGCTGTGGAAATTTTTAATGCTGTAGGGAAAACAATGATTATTAATGAGGAACTGATGATACCGGCAACAGCTTTATGCGCATGCGGAATAGCATTTTTCCTCAGGGCAATCAGAGCAGCTTCACAGGGGGGAATTGAAATCGGTTTTCACTCAGAAGAAGCTTTACTAATGGCTTCCCAAACAGCAAAAGGAGCCGCTACCCTTCTGCTTGATATGAAAAGCCATCCTGAAAGCGAAGTTGATAAAGTAACTACGCCACGAGGATGCACAATATCAGGGTTAAACCAGATGGAACATAACGGTTTCAGTTCGGCAATGATAAAAGGAATTGTAACCTCTGCTGATAAGGCGGCTCTTTTATATAAAAATACAGAATAGGACCTGAGCCAGAATAGAAATCAGGAAACAATAGTTTTACTTTTTTGAATGGGATGTTTTGGAATACGATTTAAATTCAAAAGATGCATATGCTGTGCTGAAAATAAATAACTTCAAGAGATTTATTACTGCACGATTTCTCCTCACATTTGCAATTCAAATGCAATCAGTTATTGTGGGATGGCAGATATATGCACTCACTCATGATGCCCTCTCGTTAGGATTAATTGGGATTTCGGAAGTAATTCCCTTTTTTTGTGTGGCATTATTTGCAGGTCATGCAGCAGACATTATAAACCGTAAAAAGATAATACTGGCATCTAACCTTGTATATTTTATTTGTGCTGTAGCATTATTTTTAGTAGCGACCAGTCTACGTCCAGTATTGGCGATATTCGGAGTAATGCCTATTTACATGATTATTTTTATTACGGGTATAGCACGCGGATTTATGTCCCCGGCACAAACTGCTTTTGCAGCGCAACTGGTGCCCAGGGAATTATTTGGAAATGCATCAACATGGAACAGTGTTTCCTGGCAAATTGCAGAGATCACAGGTCCGGCAATAGGCGGGCTTGTTTATGGTTTTTTTGGAATCGGAGCAGCTTATTCACTGGTAATAATTTTTTCAGCGATCGGCTGGATATTTTACTTTGTCACTGAAAAACAGCCATTACCAGAGAGGAATAAAGAGGAGAATATATGGCAGAGTTTATCATCGGGAATAAAATTTGTATTCGGAAACCAAGTACTGTTAAGCGCTATAACGCTTGATATGTTTGCAGTATTTTTTGGCGGGGTTTTATGTGTATTGCCCATTTTTGCTGACCAGATATTTCATACAGGAGCGAAAGGATTAGGATTTTTGCGAGCTGCACCTGCAACAGGGGCAATTATCATGTGCATCATACAAGCATACTGGCCACCATTCAAGCAAGCGGGGCGTAAACTTTTTATCGGTGTTTTTATATTCGGGGTATCGATTATTCTGTTTGCATTTTCTAAAAACTTTTATTTGTCATTATTTATTTTAATGATTGGGGGAATGGCAGACAATATAAGTGTTGTTATTAGGGCAACAATTATCCAGTTATATACACCTGATGAAATGCGCGGGCGCGTAGCTTCCGTGAACGGTATTTTTCTTGGATCGTCAAATGAATTAGGATCATTTGAATCCGGAGTAGCAGCAAAATTAATGGGATTGATTCCATCCGTAATTTTCGGGGGAAGTATGACTCTGGCTGTAGTAGCAGCGGTAAGAAATTTTGCTCCCAAATTACGGAATTTAAGAATGTAGATTTCCGAAGTTTAAGTTTATGAGTGGCGGCAATGAATAGAGAAAATCAAACACATAGGCTTAACAAAACGGAAGAGAGGAAATGATAAACAAATCAGAAATTAAGAAGAAATACAAACAATCATTGACTCCAATGGGTGTCTACCAGTTAAAGAACCTGATTAACGGAAAAATACTTATCGGGAGCAGCAAAAATCTTCCAGGGAGGAAGAACAGGTTTGAAATGGAGCTTTCATTAGAAAATTTTTCTGACAAAGAACTCCTTCATGATGTAAGGGAATTCGGGAAAGATAAATTTGCTTTTGAAGTACTCGATTACCTTGAGCCCAAAGAAGATCCTGCATATAATTATACTGAAGACCTGAAAACACTTGAGGAATTGTGGATTGAGAAACTACAACCATTCAATGAAAAAGGTTATAATAAGCAACCCCAAAAATGATAAATTGAATTGACAATCACGCATATTCTTATATTTAATAAAGAATTTTTATATTTTATCAAGAAAAGAATATAATTTCATTATGAATGATTATTCCATAGTTTATCGATTGCACGCCATACAGAGGATGTTGGAAAGAAACGTAAACAATGACGAACTAAGGCAAATAATAAATAAAGGAAAGGTAATTGAGAAATATGTAAATGATTCTCCTTATCCATCAAAACTTATATTGGGGAAAGTTAATAACCGTCCATTACATGTAGTAATTACAGAAAACAATACGGAAAATAAGATTATAGTAATTACCGTATATGAACCTGACCCACGAAAGTGGATTAAAAATGATGAGAGGAGATAAGAGAATTGAGATGTGCGGTGTGCAAGAATGGTGAGACAAAGAAGGGCAAATCAGTTATTACATTGACAAAGGGAAAGTTAGTCCTCACTTTTAAGAATGTTCCGGCTCAAATTTGTCATGACTGCAGCGAGGAATATATTGACGAAGATACAACTAATCAATTACTGCAAATTGCAAATGAGTCATTTAAAAAAGGTGTGGCGTTTGATTTAAGAGATTGGAATGAATATTCCTAAATTACAGATATAAAAATTCCATAATATTGTGGACATAATATTATTAAATGGAGAATAACATGGCTTCAACGAAAGAAAATCTTAATATAGCATTCGCCGGTGAAAGTCAGGCTAATCAAAAATACCGTGCCTTTGCAAAAAAAGCAGAGAGAGAAGGATTTCCCAATATTGCAAAATTATTCGCTACAACAGCAGAAGCTGAAAGGATACATGCCGAAGGACATCTTGGCGCTTTAGACGGAGTAAGTTCAACTATTGAAAACCTTAAAGCGGCAGTAGCGGGAGAGACATATGAATATAAAGAAATGTATCCTCCGATGTATGAATTAGCCAATTCAGAAAACCATAAGGCAAAACGTATGTTTAAATATGCCCTTGCGGTTGAAGAAGTTCATGCAAAATTATATCAGCTAGCAATTAAAGCAGCTGAACAGGGAAAGGACCTGGATGTAAACCAAATTTATTTGTGCCCTGTATGCGGAAATATAGAATTTGGAGAGCCAAAAGAGAATTGCCCTATATGCGGTACATTAGCCAGCAAGTATATAAAGTATTGAAATTTCGCATATATTAGCAAAAAAGCCCGTTAAATTAGCCGGGCTTTTTTATGTTACATTCTTTGTGCCTAAAAACACAGATTAAGTCACATTTGATTTTAAGAATTGTTTGTCTTTATTAGGTTTTAAACATAAATTATGATTGTTTATAAGAAAAAACCAGCAAATGAAGAAAATCTCAATATTAATAATTGAAGACAATAGAGTGCTGCGTGATGGTATTGCCGCCATACTAAAAAAGCAGCCTGATATGCATGTCGTTGCTACTTTTGGTAATGGGGAAAACATATTGCTTATGATGGGCAAGTTAAAGCCAAATCTTGTACTTCTCGATCTAGGTTTACGAAATCAAAACAGTTTGCAAATTGTAAAATTATCTAAGGAGCATTTTCCTGGAACCAAAATAATAGTAATGGATCTCATACCACTGCAGACTGATGTATTCGAATTTGTACAAGCAGGTGTTTCAGGTTTTATACTAAAGGATGCAAGCATCGCTGAATTTGTAAAAACGATCCGGTCGGTTCATCAGGGCACACAAGTTTTACCTCCGCATTTAACAGGTTCATTATTTTCTCAAATTGTAGAACATGCTATTAACGGATCCAAACCTTCTGAAATTATTGAATCGGTCCGTATGACAAAACGTGAAAAACAGGTGATCGAATTGATTGCTGATGGTGCTACAAATAAAGAAATTGCACAAAAACTCCATCTCTCAACCTACACAGTAAAGAGCCACGTTCATAACATCCTTGAAAAATTAGCACTTAATACGCGTGTGCAAATTGCAAAACATGCTCATTTTTCTGAATCTTATCAAACTGCTATAGACAACACCTCATTAATAACCGAATAATTTTCCTTTCGCTCTTCGCCCAAAGGATGTAGTTCCTTTTTCATCCCTTCGCCCGATTGAATTCCATTACTAAGTATTATAACTTTTTTATAAAAGTATTTCTCTGATACATAACGATCGTAATAATGCTATAATAATGTCTCGCTGTATTTAAATATGATCTAACAATAATAGGAATAAACAGATGTCTAATTTTGCAATATATTTAATAGGAATAGTACTTGTAACTGGCGGATTAGCTTGGACAGCTAATAAATTAGGTGCGCCCCTAATTTGGATTATTATTGGTATTATTATAATAATTGGTATGGGTATTATGGCTGCTGTATCAAAAACTCGTCTGAAAGAAAAATCTGATACCGACAAGTAATTCGTGTATTTATAAATTAAAAAATTGATTCCTTTCATTCTTCAGTTGAATGTTTTTCCAATTCTAAAAAGAAAATGCTGAAACCTAAATATATATTTCTTATTATTTTGTGTGTTTTAAGTACAGGGTATTTGCAAGCTCAGCGTAAGTTTTCCACACTTATTCAATCCTCTAACGAGGATGAGATTATAGTTCTTTCTGTAGATAAGCCTGTATACTATCCCGGCGACACAGTTAGTTTAACACTTAAACGGAATGAGCGCACTGCAACAGTTGTTGTAACTCCTGTCTTAATCATTGAAGGGACAACATTAAAATACATTGTTCACAATCTATAAAGTGCTATTATACCTGAAGCATGCGCACCGGGTCTATATCGTATTATCCTAAAAGTTCTGGATGCGGAGAAGCGACGATTTGTTTATGACACGGATTGCTCTGTATCTGTCGAAGAGCACCAGGTCATAGAACAGATTGACCATTATGTAAGCATTGAACCCGAAGCCGGAAGTGGAGATATACAGTCGGCTGTTACGCTCGACCGTAATCAGATACGAAACCTCAGGGTGATGTTCCAGCGTGATAGTATTCGATTGGGAATGGGACCACAGTTTGTAACAATAAGAACGACAGTGCAATTGCGGGATGGAACTACAGCACAGACTTTTGAACGGCGCGTTTTAACATTTCGAAGTGACAACGACCCGGACAGGGATCATGCCATGTTAATTCAATACCGTATGGCATACGGTCCATATGCAGCAATTCAGTCCGAAGAATTCTTGCAAGTACGGATACACGTGGATTCCCTGCCTGATTGGGCTATTATCAAAATTAACATCGAACCTGACTATACTATAAAAATTGGGGGGTATGATCAATATAATTTATATACCCGATATTTCCGTGTAAGAGGTCCAAATATTGAAATTGGTTTTTCTCTTGGTATACCCAAGGTTTTGTTCGACACGCAGGCAAAAGATACTATAGCCTATGGAAACACAAGTGCTATGGTTCGATTTTATTATGTGGATGGAGTATCGGGACATCGGTTCCCGGTTAATTTGGGGATAGGAACATTCGGCGTTAATACTCCCCTTGATGTTAGGGTCGGAAGCGGCGGATTGGCTTTATCGGTATTTCTTGATTTGGTTGAGATGACGAGAGTACTTGAAATCGGTTTAATTAAAAAAGTTACTGCAGGTTTGGAATTGGCACCCTTCTTTCCTTTAAAAAAGAAGGCTCGATTTTTAATTGATGCACAGGTAGGTATTTCATTCTAAAGATGTAGTTCTCTTTTCATCCCTTCGCCCGATTGAATTTCTTGATTTCTGTTCATAGCTTAATATAGTATTTAATAATTAAACTGAAAGGATTCAAACTATGTTATACACTATTGCGGTAATTTTAATAATATTGTGGTTACTTGGATTTTTTGCTTTTCACACAATGGGCAGCATTATTCACATTCTTCTGGTTATTGCTATTGTGATGGTTTTAATCAGAGTCATTCAGGGTCGTCGTCCACTATAAACTTTTAAAAAACAATGATCAAAATGCCACTGAATAATAATGCACTAATAAATTAAGATAAAACATTGCGGCTGAAATTCGTAAAATATCCAAGTATTATTATTGGATCTGTTATTATAATCTTTGTATTGATTTTCATTTTCATCCCGGATCCTTTTATTAACGGATTCTTAAAAGACCGGATAATAAAAGCATATCAAACGGCTTATCCAACAGATTCCCTACATCTTGGCAGGATGCATTACAATGTCTGGAAGAATCGCTTAGAGTGTGATTCAATTACATTGAAGAAAAGTGACTTTACATGCAGGGCGGCTTCCTTTTCACTTAGTGGAATCGGTTTGATAAAAATCCTTCGGCAAAGTGATCTTACTCCTAATACTCTAGCTGACTCCAAAATAAATGCTCAGAATATTGTGTTTGATTTTCGTAAGTCTCGAAATGAACTACGTCTCGGTCCATTATACATATCGGTACCTGATTCTGAAATAACGATTGATTCAATTAAGTATTATTCTTTAATTGATGATGAACTATTCTTTCGCCAAAGTCAATTCAGGCAAACCAGATTTCTTTTTGATGTTCCTCAGGTTCAAATAATGGGTTTGGATTGCCTCGCATTGCTCCAGGGAATTTCCTACACTGCAAAAAATGTTAAAATACATGATATGACTGCGGATATTCTGGTGAGTATGGATAAACCTTATGACAAAAATTCACCCAANNGATAGTTTGAAAATCATTAATGGAAAGTTGAAATACAACGAGAGGTTTGCTCTAAAAAGTAACCCTGGCAAAATCTTAATAAACAAAGTCAACGTTTCAGTAAGTGGAATTTCTAATCAAAGGACTCCCCCTGACACTGCTATTATTAATGGAGAAGGACTTTTTATGAATTCTGGCAAAATAAAACTCTTTATGGCGATCCCTCTTACCTCAAAGGATTTTTCCTTAAGATATTCCGGTTCGTTTGGTGTAATGGATGTAACCGAACTAAATTCCTTTCTTGAGCCGAGTGAACATCACCGTATTAAATCCGGACTCCTTAAATCTGCAGCGTTTAATATAAACGTTGTTGCAGGACGCGCAAACGGTAACCTACGCGCTGAGTATCAAGATCTTACCCTTGCAGTTATAAACAAAGAAACGGGAAGTGAAAAAGGAATTATCGATCGGATCTCCTCTTTCTTTGGTAAAGTATTTGTTATCCGCGAAAACAACATGCCGGATGAAGATGGTTCTATGAAAATCGGTAAAACAAACTATGTACGGAATCCGGATGATTATTTCTTCCAGTTCATCTGGTTTGCACTTCGCAACGGCGTGGGGGATATAGTTGGATTTCCTCCAAAATAACTTCTTCCTCCCTGCCCGCTAAAATCTGCCCGTTTTAAGATAGTCGAAATACCCGTAGATGCGACACTCTCCCTATAAGTTCTATAATAATGCCGAAATGGCAAGTCACTTTTAATCATTTAACTATTATTTTTGATGTTAGGTTTAATGAAATTTTTTAGACTATCTTGCCATTTACACATAAAAGAATACACTCTCTTTAACATAACAAACTGATAAAAGAATATTTTCCTCTATCCTCTCCCTCAAAAGATTTAGTTCCTTTTTCATCCCTTTGGACTATAGAATTGTTTGACCAGTTTATCTAAAATTCAATTGTCGCTTTTAGATAGATTAGCATAGAGTGTTATAATAAAATAATTATCAAAATTTATTATAATTATAAAAACATATCCGGAAATAAAATATTATGAACAAAAATAATTTGCAATTTCAACGTAAAGTACTTCCCAAATCCCCTACAAGTATTCAGGGATTGGACGATATCACAGGCGGTGGGCTGCCTAAAGGTAGACCAACGCTGGTATGCGGCGGTGCCGGTTGCGGAAAAACCCTCTTTGCTATGGAATTTCTTGTACGCGGAGCAACTCAGTATAATGAACCGGGTGTCTTTATATCTTTTGAAGAAACAGAAAAAGAACTCACGGCAAATGTGGCTTCGCTTGGATTCGATCTGGAAAGTCTTGTAAAACGCAAAAAGATTTGGCTTGAGAATATTCGTGTGGATCGTACTGAAATTGAACAAAGCGGTGATTACGATTTGGAAGGATTGTTTATCAGGATCCATCACGCAATTGAAAGTATAAAGGCAAAGCGTGTTGTGCTGGATACCATTGAAATCCTCTTATCAGGATTGCCTAATCCTCACATATTACGAGCTGAGCTGCAGCGGTTATTAGGTTGGCTGAAAAAGAAAGGCATAACAACAATTATTACTGCTGAGAGGGGCGATGGTACTTTAACCCGCCAGGGTCTGGAAGAATATGTATCCGATTGTGTTATTCTGCTCGATCATCGTGTGAATGACCAGTCGTCGATACGGCGTCTGCGTATAGTAAAATATCGCGGTTCAACTCATGGTACCAATGAGTATCCTTTCCTGATTGATGAAGATGGTTTTTCTGTCCTACCAGTCACTTCCTTGGGTTTGAATTACTTTACATCGACTGAGAGAATCTCTACAGGTATTCCGCGTCTTGATACAATGCTCTCAGGTAAAGGTTATTTCCGTGGAAGTACTGTTCTTGTCTCGGGCACTGCGGGTACGGGCAAGACAAGCATAGCTGCGCAGTTTGTTGCATCGGCATGTAAGAGAAATGAACGCGTTCTCTACTTTACTTTTGAAGAATCTCCCGGTCAGCTTATTCGTAATATGTGTTCAATTGGAATAAATTTAGACCCCTGGGTACAAAAAGGTCTTCTTCAATTTCATGCAACACGCCCGACTCTATATGGATTGGAAACGCACCTTACGACAAGTATCAAATTGATCAATCAATTTGAACCTTCAGTCGTGATTCTTGATCCTATTAATGCATTCGTTATGGGAGATAATCAAACTGAAGTAAAAACTATGTTATTGCGTCTTGTTGATTTCTTAAAGATGAAACGCTGTACAGCATTCTTCACAAGTCTCACTTCCGCAGGTGAAAATATGGAGATTTCAGATGTTTACATCTCCTCTCTGATCGATACCTGGCTTCTTCTTCGTGATATTGAAATTGGCGGTGAACGTAACAGGGGGTTATATGTTCTTAAATCGCGCGGTATGGCTCACTCTAATCAGATTCGCGAGTTTAAACTGACAAATAACGGTATCGAACTCCTTGATGTATATGTTGGTCCGGAAGGTGTATTGACTGGTTCTGCACGCTTATCACAGGAAACAAAAGACGAAGCTGAACAGCTTTTGCGTCAGCAGGAAATCGGGAGGAAACAATTTGGATTGGAGCGTAAGCGTGAAGCAATGGATGCTCAGATTGTGCTGCTGCAATCTGAATTTGAAGCTGAAGAATCAGAAGCACTCAAAGTAATCAGCATTGAAAAAGCGAGAAATGAACGTTTTGCTCAAGACAAGGCTAAAATGGCTAAGAGCAGAAAAGGTGATGTTTATATGAAAACAGTTGGAACAAATAAGAAGAAGTAAAGGAAATCAAAGTGAAAAAAAAATCTCTGGTCAAACCCAAAAACGATAAATGGGCATTGCGTTTATATGTTGCAGGCAAGACTCAAAAAGCCGCTACTGCTTTCAATAATCTAAAAATAATTTGTGAAGAAAAATTGAAAGACAATTACCAAATAGAAGTGATCGACCTTGTAAAGAATCCGCAAATTGCTAGAAGTGAACAAATCATCGCTGTTCCAACTTTAGTGCGTAAATTACCCCTGCCGCAGAAAAGCATCATTGGCGATCTTTCTAATACAGAGGTTATTTTAGTTGGTTTAGGTCTCATAGAATCAAACCAATATAATGCAAATCATAATCCGTAATAGCTATCGGCTAAATGGTAATGACTTTAGTTGTCGGGTACTTAAAACGAATAATTTTCTTTAGTCCTTCCCTCAAAACGTGTAGTCCCTTTTTCATCCCTTTGGAGGATATACTTACCAAAATAATTTTTGTAGTATTATCCTTGGTATTCAAATTTATCTTATCAAATACTATGCAAATAAGAGTATTTATATTCAGATTGAAACAATACACAAAGGAATTGCCTTTATTATCTCTGCTGGAAAACGATGAAGATTATTAACCCGAAAATTAATCAATCCTTGTTCCGTCTTAAGGTTCAGCTTAGTGATAGTTTTCTTGCTAAACAATTTGCTGCAGGTGAATCGCCTTTGCGGTCAGAGCTATTCAGCGCCGATCAGATGGAACAATATGGCAAGACCCTCGCTAAAAGACATACTTTGGGTTCCAGCGATTCGTCTGACCAACAACTGCTGATAAGGCTGGCTGAGAATGAAATATTTTTGATTGAAGTCCACAATTTGTTAACTGAAACAGTTAAATCAGGCAATCAGATCACACCAGCCGGTGAATGGCTGGTTGATAATTTTTATTTAATCGAAGAGCAGATCCGAACAGGTAAGAGACATTTGCCAAAAGGGTATATAAAGGAATTGCCTCGTCTGTTGAATGGACCTTCAAAAGGTCTCCCGCGGGTTTATGATATCGCACAAGAAACAATTTCACATGGAGATGGAAGGGTCGACCCGGAAAATCTAAACCGTTTTGTCGCCGCTTATCAGACTATAACAACTTTAAAAATTGGTGAGTTATGGGCAATCCCAACTATGCTTCGGCTTGCACTGATTGAGAATCTACGGCGTGTAGCTGTGAGAATAGCTGCTGGTAGAATAGACCGTGATCTGGCAAGCTCATGGGCAGACAAGATGACAGCAGTTGCAGAAAAAGATCCGAAGAGTCTGATACTAATAATCGCAGATATGGCACGTAGTGACCCGCCAATGACTAGCGCTTTTGTATCGGAATTTACTCGCAAGCTGCAGGGATTAAGCCATATTCTTATTTCGCCTTTAACATGGATCGAGCAAAGGTTAGCTGGGTCAGGTCAGAATATAGAAAAATTAGTTCAGTTGGGAAATCAAGAACAAGCAGGTGACCAGGTTTCAATCAGCAACAGTATCGGCAGTCTTAGATTCCTGGAATCTACAGACTGGAAACAGTTTGTTGAAAGGATGAGCATAGTTGAACAAATACTGCGAAAAGATCCCGGTGGGGTCTATGGTAAAATGGATTTTATCACTCGTGACAGTTATCGCCATGTAATAGAAAAGATAGCTAAGAAAAGCCCTCAGACTGAAAAAGATATTGCGCAAAAAGCAATCCAGTTAACACAGGATAATGCTGTTTTAAAGGGGGGTGGAGACAGATCTGCGCATGTAGGTTTTTACCTTATCGATAAAGGTCTGAGACAACTCGAGAACATGGCAAATGTACGCTATTCTTTTTTGGCGTCTATGAGAAAAGTAAGCAGCCGGTTTCCATTATCGATTTATATTTGTTCGATAATAATGTTTACTGTGGTCTTAACATCCGTCTTACTATCCAAAGCCAGTGAAGTAGGATTGCCTGAATGGCTATTGGTAGTTACCGGGATACTTTTTTTGTTGTGTGCAAGCCAATTTACGATTACACTGGTAAACTGGGTATCGACGCTGCTGGCAAGACCCGAACCTTTACCAAGAATGGATTTTTCAGAAGGAATACCGCCGGAATTACGCACTCTTGTAGTAATCCCAACAATATTAACTAACGATCAAAACATTAAAGAACTGGCGGAAGCTCTGGAGGTACGTTATCTGGCAAACCGGGGCAAATATCTCCATTTTGGACTTCTGACTGATTTTAAGGATTCGTTTACAGAAACGCTTCCCGGAGATGAACAACTTGTTCAGCTTACTCGCAGGAAAATAGAGGAGCTTAATAAAAAATATAATGGGCCAAAAAGCGACACATTTTTTCTTTTCCACCGCCCGCGGCAATGGAACCCTAAAGAACGGATGTGGATGGGTTACGAACGTAAAAGAGGAAAGCTTGAAGAATTGAATTCCTTATTGCGTGGAGGGTCAAAAAGCCGTTTCTCTCTAATTGTCGGTAAGACTGAAATTTTACCACAGGTGAAGTATGTAATTACTCTTGACACAGATACACAGTTACCCCGCGATTCAGCACGTCAATTAGTAGGAGCCATAGCTCACCCTCTTAATCGTGCGCGATACAAGGAAAAAAAACATCGGGTAAGTGAGGGGTACACAATCTTGCAGCCTCGTGTAGCAGTAAGCCTTCCGGGAACAAACCGTTCGCATTATGCGCGATTGTTCGGAAGTCAGCCTGGCATTGATCCATACACGCGTACTGTTTCAGATGTGTATCAGGATATTTTCGGTGAAGGTTCATTTATAGGAAAGGGCATCTATGATGTTGATATTTTCGATCGTACTCTAAATGGACGCTTTCCTGAAAACTTGATTCTGAGCCATGATCTTATCGAGGGATGCTATGCAAGGGCAGGACTGTTGAGTGATGTACAGTTATTTGAAGAATATCCATTCCGTTATAATACTGATGTAAACCGCAGGCACCGTTGGATCCGTGGAGATTGGCAATTGATACGCTGGTTGCTGCCGGTTGTTCCAGATCGTAAAGGCAGATTGCAAAAGAACCCTCTATCAATATTGTCCCGATGGAAAATCTTCGATAACCTCCGGCGCAGTTTAATCCCAATCGCACTTACATTACTGTTTCTTACTGGATGGATTGTACTGAAACAACCATTATTCTGGACCTTGGCAACGATAGGAATCATTCTGATCCCTTCAATAATTATTTCCATTTTCGATTTGTTTAAGAAGCCATCAGATTTGTTTTGGAAACAGCACATTGCTGCCACAATAAGCGCAGCAGGCAATCATTTCGTGCAGGCGGCATTTACACTTATTACACTCCCCTATGAGGCGTTTTTTAGTCAGGATGCTATAACCCGGACTTTATGGCGGATCCTTATTTCACATAAAAGATTACTCGAATGGAATCCGTTCAATGTTAAAATCCGTAGTAATCTTAACACAATTACCGGATCATTCAGAACAATGTGGGTCTCCCCTTTTACAGCATTTTGCATAATAATTTATTACGTGATCACAAATACTGCTGTACCTGTCACAGTAATTCCAATTATATTTCTTTGGTTAGCAGCCCCGGCATTTACATGGTGGATAAGTTTACCGCTTGTAGAACGTAAAGCCAAATTAACAGTTTCACAGAGATTATTTTTACGAAAACTTTCAAGAAAGACATGGTTATTCTTTGAGACATTTGTGAGTGAAAAAGATAATTGGCTCCCAGCTGATAACTACCAGGAAGATCCAGTCGGGACCATAGCACACCGCACCTCGCCGACTAATATTGGAATGGCTCTACTTGCAAATTTATCTGCGTATGACTTTGGCTACATATCCATCGGACAACTCATAGACCGGACTTCGAAAACATTTCTAACTATGGAAAGTTTAGAAAGGTACCAGGGGCATTTCTTCAATTGGTATGATACACAGACATTAATGCCTCTCAGACCTATTTATATATCTTCTGCTGACAGTGGAAATCTTGCAGCCCACCTGCTTACACTGCGCCAGGCAATTCTGGCACTTCCTGACCATAAAATAGTGGAGCCACAATTTTTTGAAGGAATGAGCGATACATTAAGAATTCTTACAGATACTGCTGAAGAAAAAGGTCATGATTTGCTCATCCAACTAAAGGAGGAACTGGAAACTGCTGTTAAATTTCCGCCAACAACTCTTTCGGCAACCTGGTTGTGTTTAAACCAATTGGTAACTACCGCAACTAATGTAGAGGCAAATTTTATTGAAGGACCAGAGAATGAAGCTAAATTGTGGGCACATGCTCTTGTCCTGCAGTGTCAAAACACCCTAAATGAGTTGAAATTCCTTACTCCCTGGATTAGTATTATGGTAAATAAGATCAGTAATGGTCTTACTTCCGTTTCTGACAAATTACCAACACTCCGCGAGCTCGCAGATTCTGACAAAGAATTATTGCCTTTAAAAGAATATTTTGATTCCACTGAAGTGACCACTGAGAATAAAGAGTTTCTAAATAAACTTCGATTGTTGACCAATGAAGCAGGCAAACACGCTAATGAAAGGATTGCTGTTATCAATCATCTTGTAAAACAATCAGGCGAATTCTCAGATATGCAATATGGTTTTCTTTATGACAGGACACGTCATCTTCTATCTGTTGGATACAATGTAGTCGAAAAACGAAAGGACTCAAGCTATTATGATCTGCTCGCATCGGAATCAAGACTAAGCAGTTTCGTAGCAATTGCACAAGGGAAATTGCCTCAGGAAAGTTGGTTTGCCCTGGGGCGGTTGCTTACAACTTTAGGGGGCGATCCAATTCTCCTTTCTTGGAGTGGTTCAATGTTCGAGTATCTGATGCCGCTCCTTGTAATGCCTACTTATGAAAACACATTGCTTGACCAGACATACAAAGCGGCTGTAAAGAGACAAATTGAATATGGAATGCAGCGTGGTGTTCCCTGGGGAATTTCTGAATCATGCTATAACTCTGTAGATGTTAATCTTAATTATCAATACCGCGCATTTGGAGTTCCGGGATTGGGACTTAAACGCGGACTTTCCGAAGACCTGGTCATAGCGCCTTATGCATCGGTACTTGCGCTGATGGTTGAGCCTGAAGCAGCATGCATTAACCTTCAGTTGCTTGAGTCGGAAGGAATATTGGGAAAATTTGGTTTCTTTGAATCTGTAGATTATACAACATCACGACTTCTACGCAATCAACAGGCAGTTGTGGTTAAAACTTTCATGGCACATCATCAGGGAATGAGTCTTCTTTCACTGGCTTATCTGATTCTGGACCGTCCGATGCAAAAAAGATTCGAATCAGATCCATTATTTGAATCAACTATGCTGTTGCTTCAGGAAAGAATTCCAAAGACAAAGTTATACTATTCCCATACCTCAGTATCGTCTGACTCATCTATGGGTTCCGGAATTCCTGAAATGCCGGTACGTAAAATCAGCAACCCTGATATTGCAATTCCTGAAGTGCAATTATTATCAAATGGCAGATACAGTGTCATGGTAACAAATGCCGGCGGTGGTTACAGCAAATGGAAAGATATTGCTATCACCCGATGGCGCGAAGACAGTACCTGCGACAATTGGGGCACCTTCTGCTATATCCATGATGCTGCAAGCGGTGAGTTATGGTCAACGGCATACCAACCAACACTTAAACGGTCGAAAAATTATGAGGCAATTTTCTCTGAGGGGCATGCTGAATTCCGTCGTCAGGATCAGAATTTTGATATGCATACAGAGATTGTTGTTTCACCGGAAGATGATATCGAACTACGCAGGATTCATCTGACCAATAGTTCACGTATAAGGAAAGCAGTAGATATAACGAGCTTTGCCGAAGTGGTACTTGCTTCATCTGCCCAGGACGATCTCCATCCGGCATTTAGTAATTTATTTGTTCAGACTGAGATTCTCAATGAGCGGCAGGCAATACTTTGTACCCGCAGACCACGCTCACCGGAAGACCAAACATTATGGATGTTTCACATGATGGCAATACGTGGAGGTAATGCAGGAGAGATATCCTTTGAGACAGACCGGATGCAATTTATCGGACGTGGAGAAACAATTAATGCACCTCATGCAGTAAAAGATTCAAGCGCTCTTTCTAATAGTCAGGGTTCAGTGTTGGACCCTATTGTTGCAATTAAATATCATTTAATAATCGAACCTGAAGAAACGTTAATCATAGATATGATCACCGGAATTGGTGAAAATCGTGACATTGCCGTAAGGCTTATTGATAAATATCAGGACAGGCGGCTGGCTAATCGTGCTTTTGAACTTGCCTGGACACACAGCCAGGTAGTGCTGCGTCAAATCAATGCTACTGAAGCTGATGCTCAACTATATGGACGACTGGCAAATTCCATCATCTATTCAAATTCTTTTCTGCGTGCCGATCCGAGTTTGATTATGAAAAATCGCAGAGGACAGTCCGGTCTGTGGGGATATTCAATTTCCGGTGATTTACCAATATTACTTTTACGTATTGAAGATCCGGCCAATATCGAACTTGTGCGTCAAATTGTACAGGCACATGCTTACTGGCATTTAAAAGGGCTAGCCGTTGATCTTGTAATCTGGAACGAAGACCACGCAGGTTATAGGCAACAACTCCATGAACAAATAATGAGATTAATTGCCTCTGGTGTGGAAGCTAATAATATTGACCGCCCGGGAGGAATCTTCGTTCGGCAAGCTGATCAGATTTCAGATGAGGATAGAATTCTTATCCAAACAGTGGCACGCGTTATCATATCTGATAAACGTGGAACTCTTGAAGCACAAGTGAATCATCGCGTTATAACAGCATTCCCGGTCCGTCGTTTAAAGGTAATCCGAACATTCCATCCCCAGAAACAGGAAGATTCATTGATACTCCGCGATGACCTGCTCTTCTTTAATGGATACGGCGGTTTTACACAGGACGGGCGTGAATACATAATCACTACCTCAGGTACTCATGTAACCCCCGCACCATGGGTAAATGTTATTGCAAATCCAAACTTCGGAACTATAGTTTCAGAGAATGGTCCTAATTATACATGGAGCGATAATGCACACGAGTTCCGTATTACGCCATGGCATAATGATCCTGTGTGTGATTTAAGCGGAGAAGCCTTTTATATACGAGATGAAGAAACGGGGCACTTCTGGTCCCCCTCACCTCTTCCCAGCAGGGGAACGGGAACTTACGTTACCCGGCACGGATTTGGTTATAGTGTTTTTGAGCATACGGAGGGGGGAATCTGCACTGAACTATGGATTTATGTGGAGAAAGATGAGGCAATAAAGTTTTCAGTATTGAAAATACGGAATGAGTCAGGAAGAAAGCGGCAGCTTTCTGCTACGGGATATATAGAATTTGTACTGGGCGATCTACGTCCGAAATCACTAATGCATGTTATTACTGAACTTGATTCCGGTAACGGAGCAATCTATGCACGAAATTCATATAATTCGGAGTTTTCAAAAAAGATTACTTTCTTTCAAACGGATGATGAAATTCATACAATTACCTGCGACCGCACAGAATTTCTTGGACGTAATGGCACACTTCAAAGACCGGCAGCAATGACACGTACACATCTTTCAGGTAGGAAAGGTGCGGCTTTGGATCCTTGTGCTGCTATACAAATTCCATTCGAACTTGAAGATAAACAAGAGCGTGAGATAATCTTCAAACTGGGTACGGGGAATGATTATAATGGAGCTAAAGAATTGGTCCAACGTTTCCGGGGAAGGGAAGCTGCAAGAACTGCTTTAGAGTCAATATGGCAATATTGGACACGCACACTTGGTGCCGTGCAGGTTGAAACTCCTGATCCATCATTAAATATAATGACGAATGGGTGGCTTTTATATCAAACTTTAGCATGCCGCATTTGGGCGAGGAGCGGATACTACCAGTCAGGCGGTGCCTTTGGGTTTCGTGATCAGTTGCAGGATGTAATGTCACTCATCCATACCGAACCGGGTCTGATCCGCAAACATCTGCTTCTTTGTGCAAGCCGCCAATTCAGGGAAGGAGATGTTCAGCATTGGTGGCATCCGCCAACAGGCAGAGGCGTAAGGACTCATTGTTCTGATGATTATCTTTGGCTGCCATTGGTAACAAGCCGCTATGTACTTTGCACCGGTGATACAGGGATACTGCAAGAACCAGTAAATTTTCTGGAAGGTCGCGCAGTAAACGCAGAAGACGATTCATATTATGGTCTCCCAAGCAGATCAGGAGAAATTGCCACTTTGTATGAGCACTGTGTGCGGGCTATTTTGGAAGGACTAAAATTTGGTGTTCACGGTTTGCCGTTAATTGGAACTGGTGATTGGAATGATGGTATGAATATGGTGGGCAAAGAAGGCAAGGGAGAAAGTATCTGGCTAGGATTTTTCCTTTATAAAGTACTTTTGCAATTCACAAAGATAGCTAATATGCAGGGGGATATTCCAATAGTTCAACGACTCCAGGAGGAAGCCAGTATATTGCGTAGAAATATTGAACAGAGCGGCTGGGATGGCAAGTGGTACCGCCGGGCTTACTTTGATGATGGCACACCACTCGGATCTGAGAGTAACCAGGAATGCAAGATAGATTCTGTTGCACAAAGCTGGTCTGTACTTTCCGGTGTGGGAGATTCAATTCGTTCGCATAAAGCAATGGATTCAATGGAAAAACGTCTTGTTCACAGGACACAATCATTGGTTCAACTATTAGATCCGCCATTCGATAAATCAAGTTTAAATCCCGGGTATATTAAGGGTTACGTCCCCGGCGTAAGAGAGAATGGCGGTCAATATACACATGCAGCTATCTGGGCTGCTATGGCCTTTGCCCAGTTAAGAGATAGTAAACGTGCATGGGAACTATTGGATATTATTAATCCTGTAAATCATGGAAATTCCTTAGAAAAAATTAATACTTATAAAGTAGAGCCTTATGTAGTTGCTGCAGATGTGTATGCGGTGACTCCTCACATTGGTCGGGGGGGGTGGACATGGTACACAGGTTCCGCTGGCTGGATGTACCGGCTAATAACTGAATCACTCCTCGGAATAAGATTAGAGGTGGACAGATTATATATAGAACCTTGTCTTCCCTTGGACTGGAGAATTTATAAAGTGCATTATCGATACAGGGAAACAATGTATGATATATCAATTATTCAACTTCAAGGCAATAGCGAAGAGCCGGGTATTACAATAGATAGGGTTAAGAATTATGAGAATAATATTCCACTTATTGACGACCATCAGACACATTGGGTTGAAGTAAAAGTATCAAAGAAGGACACATCTAAATAATTAGTCCCTCAAAGGATGTAGTTCCTTTTTCATCCCTTTGATCGATTGAATTAAGACAACACTCTTCATAGTTTAACAAATAAATACGAAATTGGAATGATAAAAAACTATCGGCTCAAATTCATTTTCCTTGCTTTATTTAGTATCTGTTTAGTTAAACAATCGTATCCTCAATTTTCTACCAGGGATTCTTCATTTCATCCCTACCATGTTAATTATTGGGTAACAGGTGGTATAATAATAGGAGGACTGACGTTAGAAAAGATTGGCGTAGCCTGGATATCGAACAAATCTCAGATAACACAGGCAGAATTAGACAATTTGAACAGACATGATATTACCCCAATTGACAGTTGGGCTTTGAATTTTGACCCCTCTCAAAGGGTAAAGTACGAAAATCTTTCAAATAAATTGCAAACTGTAATAGTCTTTCTTCCATTTATCACGCTACTGGATCCCAGCATCAGGCAAGACTGGCTGGACATTTTACTTATATATGCGCAAACGCAAGCCATTACAAATAATTTTTATCTTTATAGCCCATTCGGAGCGACTTTTCAAAACAGATTACGTCCTGTTGTATATTACGAAGCAGTTAACAAGGGGAAAAGGGAGGAACCCAACAACCGGAATTCACTTTATAGCGGACACGTTGCTGCTGCTGCGGAGGCTTCATTCTTTACTGCAAAGATTTTTTGTGATTACCACCCGGAACTGGGGATGAATAAATATCTTATATATGGTGCAGCAGCGATACCGCCTCTTTTCATGTCATATTTTAGATTGAGAGCACTTGCACATTTCCCAACTGATTTAATGGTTGGTTTTGGGGTAGGAGCATTATGCGGCATATTAGTCCCGGAATTTCATCGTTTTCAAGACAATAACATCTCTCTTGGATTATATTCTTCATCCGAAGCAACAGGAATAGCTATAAAATGGCAGCCAAATTTATTAAAATAAAAATATTCGATCCTTGTAATTTATATCCTCAAAAATTATGAATGATAAAGAAAAAAAAGTGGAACTTATGTTTGAAAAACGATATCGCAGACTTTTTGAATCTGCCAAGGATGGCATTTTAATTCTTAATGCTAATAATGGAATGATCGTGGACGTGAACCCTTTTTTAATTAATATGCTGGGTTATTCCAAAGAGCAATTTCTTACTAAACATATATGGGATATTAGTACTTCCGAAAATATTGAATATTCAAAGCAAATGTATAAAGAATTACAAGATAAAGAGTATGTCCGTTATGAAGATTTACCCCTTGAGACCTCTGATGGAAGACCAAAACATGTAGAATTTGTGAGTAATGTTTATTTGGTTGACAATGACAGGGTTATTCAATGCAATATTCGTGATATTTCAGAACGAATCAAACATGAACAAATACTCCAGGACGATATGAATAAAAAAGAAGCATTGATTAAAGAAATGCAGCATCGGACTAAAAATAGTTTCGGTATGATAATAAGTTTAATTCATATCAGAATAAGTGTAACACATTCTGAAGAAACAAAGCACACCCTTGAAGATTTAACCTTACGGGTAAAAGCGATTTCTGATTTATATTCCTTACTTTATGAAACTGATTCTTTTTATGAAGTTCAGCTTAAAACATACTGCAATAAAATAATTGACTCGATGCTCAATCTTTCAAAATATATTGAAATCAATAAAGATCTTGAGGAAATTTCTGTTCCCCCTGCAAAAGCAGCCACTATAGGAATGATTCTTGTCGAATTATTATCTAATATTATTAAATATGCATTTCCTGACTCATTTAATGGAATGATAAATATAGAACTGAAGTTAATAAATTCCCGAATATTATTAATGGTTGAAGATAATGGAATCGGTTTACGAAAGGATTTTGATATAAATAAAATTAAAAGCATTGGGCTTCATCTTGTAAATTTAATGGTTAACCAGCTTGAAGGTAAAATTCGATTCATTCCGGGAAATGGAACAAAAATTATAATCGAATTCCCTTTGAAAAATAATGTGGATTAGATTTAGTAAGTATTATCAAAAACATTTATTAACCACAATAAGTTCAACCAAAGGATGTAGTTCCTTTTTCATCCTTTTGATCGATTGAACTATCCCAAATTCCTTCATATCATACAATTGTATTTAAGAAATTATCCATTGAAATATATCAATTACGTAATAAAGGAGTTGTCAGATGAATTCATTGAAAATTAAAGGGAACTGGCAGGGATCCAAAGGTAAACTCAAACAGCAATTTGCCAACCTAAATGACTTATTATCCCAGAAGGATAAATAAATGAAAACTATTTATGCGTTAGTTTATTTAGTTTTGTTTTCGGCACTACTTCAAGCCCGGTATAACCCGGTATTTGAAGACAATATTTCACTAAATAAAACCAACAGGTTAAGCCGACAGATGTCAACGAATAGGATAGATCGTTATTCCGATTCAGTTGTTAGTCCAAATAAAACATCACCCCAAAGAACTATTGATACTTCATTAACTGATACTATAAAGTACAACAGGTATGTGGATAAGATTAATCGTTATCACAATTCAACTGCTAACCCTCATAAAACATCAAACATAGATACTGTTCATACTTCTATGACAGACACTATCAACACTTCATTAACGGATACAATGAAATATAATATGTATGGTGATTTACTGAATGACAATCCTTTGTATAATGAAAGGTCCCCCTGGTGGATGGTTGTTCTGAGAGTTACCTTAGCTAATGTTACCACCAATTTGGTTGACAGATTTATATTTAACTATGATTATTCAAGGATTGGATTTAATTCATGGAAACATAACATGCAAACAGGATGGGAATGGGATAACGACAGATTTGCCATGAATAATTTTTTTCATCCTTTTTCCGGGGGAATGTCTTTTAATGCTGCCCGAGCAAATGGTTATTCTTTCTTCGAATCAGTGCCATTTGCAGCTTTGGGCAGTTTAGAGTGGGAGTATTTTGGTGAAACCACTCTCCCCTCTTATAACGATATAATAAATACAACGATTAACGGGGCATTTCTTGGTGAAATATTTTATCGTTTAGGCTCAAATATTCTGGATGATCAAACAACCGGGGCGGATAGATTTATCCGGGAATTTGCAGTTGCCATTATGACACCCACAAGATTTTTTAGCAGACTAGTGCAAGGAAAACTTACGAGGTTAACAACAGAAGAAGTGTATCAGAAAGAACCGCTTAACATAACATTAGAAGCCGGGTACCACAGAGGAAATGAAGGGACAAATTTCAAGATAGGAACCACCAATAGCTTAAATATGGATCTTAATCTTGATTATGGAAACCCGTTTGAAAAAAGATCAAGAAAACCTTATGATTACTACAAAGTAAGGGCAGATATAGATTTTGGCGTGGGAAGGAAAATTATTGACAATGTAATTGGGTACGGAATATTGACCGGGGAGAATCTTCAGGTTGGTAGTACGGAAATGTTAGTTGGATTGTTTCAACACATGAATTATTTTGATAATAATACTTTCGAATTAGCTACAATAGCTTTTGGACCTGGAATGGTTTCTAAGTGGCCAATCACCAAAAGCACTAGTCTTTATACTGATCTTCATGTTAGTGCTGTACCTTTTGGTTCACTCAGCGGTCGGTTTGTAACTGATACTTCTGAATATAGGGATTATAATTATGGAGGCGGTGCGCAACTAGAGTTTGAAAGTACTTTTAATATTGGCGGATGGGTAGGACTTACATTGGCAGGTTATTACTGGTGGTTTCATACCTTTGTCGGAACAGCAGGAAATAGTTATGTCGCAATAGTCAAACCAAGAATTACATTTAAACTTTACAAAAGCGTAAGCATAGGATTTGAACAACTAATATACTACGCCGATAGATACCCAACGAATTTAGCAAGTGTACATGATGTTAGAACAGAACAGAAAGTTTTCTTTCAAATATTTATAGAAGAGTTTAAGTTCAAAAAATAAAATGGACATAATCATGAAGAGAATTTATTTATCTCTTTTACTGATCACAATATTCGGATCTTCTCTCTTTGCACAACTAAAATATAATTTCCCTCAGTTCGGAAATGAGACGGTTGACTTCATCAAGACACCGTTTAAATGGGATGGGAGTGATTGGCTCAAATTAGGTCTGGTTGGTGCCGGAACGTTCTTAATTATGGGAACTGCTGATCAGCCAATACGTACCGCAGTTTTAAAAGATCAGAGATATTATTATAGTGCTCCGATTGTATTCGGTAGAATGTACGGAGAACTTTATACGCCATTTGTATTCTTTGGTGGTTTTGCAATCCATTCATTGCTGACAAATGATAATTATACAAGAAAAATAGCATATGAGATTGGGCAGGCTTCCCTTTATGCAGGGGCACTTACATATTTATTAAAGATGGCAATAGGAAGGGCAAGACCTTATATGGATGAAGGTAATGCTTCATACCACCCCTTTTATTCACTTATTAACACGAAATATCAATCGCTTCCCGGCGGACATAATGCGGTCGCTTTTGTAATATCTACCGTTCTTTCAAGAAATGTCAATCCGGGTTGGTTAAAAGTATTGTTATACTTGCCTGCTGCGTTAACATTTGTCTCCCGGGTTTATCAGGATCAGCATTGGACATCCGATGATTTTATGGGTGCTGCCCTCGGTTATTTTGTTGCAACCTGGGTTGTTGATCACCATGAGAATAGTAGTAAATCCCCCATAGATATTTCTTCGGCATACCCCTTATCTATTAGGATTGCACTGAATTAATACAACAAAAGTATTCATAATTTAATAAAGGATATCTACCGTGAAATTGTATAAGAAATTTATTCTGGTTTCAGTGTTCAGCTGCTTAGCGATTCTTATAGAAAGTTGTTCTACATCTGTCCTAGTTGATGAATGGAATGATCCCTCATTTCATGAATCTTCGTTGAATAAGATGCTAATCATCGCTATTAGAAGAAATCCCATTCAGCGGCGGATTTGGGAAGATGCTTTTGTTCGCGAACTTTCAAAACAAGGTGTGCAGGCAACATCATCTTACAAATTGTTTCCGGATGCATTACCGGATACAGATCAGGTTATTGAGACAGTTCAGAAAAACGGATTTGATGGAATCCTGATTACACGTATTCTTCAAAAGGAAACTGAAACACATTATGTTGAGAGTTATATTACAACTGAATCGAAAATAAGGTACAATCCTTTTAGAAATTCATATTCTACCTATTATCGTGATGTAGAGCATCCGGGATATGTTGATTCTTCAACAGTTTACCGCCGTGCGATAGATGTTTGGGTTATTAGAGATAAAGAACGGATAATCTGGGGTGCTACTAGTAATACTCCTGAACAGAATTCAGTGGAAGCTGTCCAAAATGATATCGCAAGTCTTGTTATATCTGAATTATTGCAAAATTCCATTATTAAATCTAAGAAGTAAAGAAATAGTGAAATACATTTGAAATGAATATGGATTTTTCAATATCAACAGTTTATTGATAAATTAATTAGAAAGGAATTATTATGAAAACAAAATATGCTCTTCTTTCAATTACCCTGGTAATTGTTTTGACACTAACCATGTTTGGACAGACCAGCCAGACTGCAAAGACAAAGACTGTCATAAAGAAAAACGAAATTCCGAATTTGTTGGGTAAGCCGGTTTATGCATCAACGACCGATAGTCTCAACACCAAGGTGTGGATTATAAGCCAGAATAGAAATAAGGAAATGATGAAGACAAAGATCGTGAAGATGAAAGATAAAAACACGACGATTGATGATACGACTAAAAAAGAAATGATGTCGGGTTCTTATTTTATTATACTTGACGTAACAAATATTTCAAACGGGAAAGAATTCGCTGATACAAGTGCAAAGGTAGAAGTTGTGTCCCCGTCAAAAAAATTATCTTCTGCTAACTTTATCCCCATGATGAATTATTTTGGTGCCGGTGTATCGCTCAATGAAAAAGGCGATTACCTCTTTACTATTAATCTCAATATTGGGGCTGGCTACCAAACAACACAGTTCAAGTACACGTTAAAGTAGACAACATATTTTATGTTGAATATTTGACTATTTTCTCGAACAAAGTGATTGAAAGATTATTATATGGGATTTACTGATTTTCTTAAGGGAATCTTTGTCGGTTTTGCGATGGCAATACCTATTGGACCCATTGGTATTATGTGTATCCGCAAGACGCTTACCGAGGGACGATTACGCGGACTAATAATAGGGCTTGGAGCTGCAACAGCAGATTTAGTATACGGTTGCGTTGCTGCATTTGGAATTACGATGATTTCAAATACACTTGTTAGTCAACGAATTTGGATACGACTGGTCGGAGGAGCGCTTCTTCTTTTCCTTGGTGTAAGAACATTTCGTGCACAACCTACTGATCCTAAGTTTAAAATCCATAGTAGTGGAATGCTCGGATCATACCTCTATACTGTTTTTCTAACACTCACTAATCCATTAACCATTTTTGCTTTTATTGCTGTGTTTGCTGCACTTGGGTTAGGAAATGGGCTCAATAGTTTTTCTGCATCAGCTCTTGTAGCAGGAGTTTTTATTGGTTCATGTTTATGGTTTTTGCTGCTTAGTTCCGGTGTTACCTTTTTTAGAAAGAAGTTGGACCTTATCGGGCTAAGGTGGGTAAACAGAATTGCCGGCGTATTGATAATTATCTCAGGTATTATTGCCATTGTGAGTTTGTTGTGAATATATCTACGAAACTTTCTGCTAGAATTAAAAAATATTGGCACGTACTAGGTCCTGGACTTATAACGGGTGCAAGCGATGATGATCCTTCAGGAATTGCAACGTATTCGCAGGCAGGTGCCGGATTTGGTTTTGCAACTCTGTGGACTGCAATTATTACTTTTCCACTAATGGCTGCTGTACAAGAGATGTGCGCACGAATCGGTATGGTAACTCAGGAGGGATTGACAGGAACACTAAAAAAAAAATATCCGAAAAGCATTTTATATCTAATGGCGGTGGTCAGTTTTCCCGCTATTACACTTAATATAGGGTCAGACATCCAGGGAATGGGAGCCGTTGCCAATTTACTAATACCCCAAATTCCAACTTTTGCTTTCAGCATAATTATTACTGCTCTACTTATTTTTTTTATTATCAAATTTCCATATACAAAACTTGCAGCTATATTAAAATGGCTTTGCCTTTCGTTATTCTTATACGTTGTTGTTCCGTTCCTGGTGCATGCAGATTGGGTGAAAGTTATAGGCAGTACTTTTATTCCAACGATTCATTTCAACAAAGCTTTTTGGGGGATACTTGTTGCCATTCTCGGTACTACTATTTCGCCTTACCTATTTTTTTGGCAAGCTACAATGGAAGCGGAAGACATTTCACATAATAATAAAAAGATCATAATAAATAAACGAATTTTAAACAACATGAAAATAGATGTTGATTTCGGGATGTTATTTTCAAACCTTGTTATGTTTTTCATAATCCTTACAACGGGCGCTGTATTGTATAAGGCTGGTATCAGACAAATTGATACAGTAGGACAAGCCGCAAAAGCATTAGAACCATTGACAGGCAAANNGCTGGCTGTCTTTCCTATATTTTAGCTGAAACTTTTAATTGGAAACAAGGATTAGATAAAAAATTTCACGAAGCTAAAGGGTTTTACATAACACTTGTTGTGTCGCTCATTATCGGATTATCTTTGGATTTTCTTGGAATAAGCCCAATAAAAGCACTCATTTACACAGCGGTTTTGTACGGTTTAACAGCACCGGTTATGATTGCAATAGTTATGCACATTTGTAACAACAAAAAAGTAATGGGGGAATTTACCAACAAGAGATGGTCAAATGTTCTCGGTTCATTAACACTATTATTAATGAGCGCTGCTGCCCTTGCATTGATATATTTTCAGTTCAAATAGCGTTTCGGTTGTCCTAATGATGTAGTTCCTTTTTCATCCCTTTGCCTTATTGTGCAAAATTAAATTTCTCCCTAACATAATTCAATCGAAAGAATAATTTTATATAGTTAATGAAATAACTAAAATGGAAAATACAATTTTAGAGAACTCCCCAAATGAACACCTGGAAGCAGAAACCATACCGGAAAGTTTTTCGGAACCTATTTCTGATTCAGTATTCAATAAATTCTTTTTAGAAGTAGCTTCGCTTACAAGTTTTACCTGGCGCTTTTTCAAAGAAGTATTTAAACCGCCATATGAATTTAATGAGTTGATGAAGCAATCTTTTCTAATCGGTTACAAGTCTCTTCCTTTAATAGGTATTACAGGCTTTATAATTGGGCTTGTGCTTACTATTCAGTCAAGACCCACTTTAGCAAAATTTGGAGCAGAATCCTGGTTGCCTGCAATGGTAGCGGTTTCAATTATACGGGAAATAGGACCGGTTATAACCGCATTAATCTTTGCCGGAAAAGTTGGGTCGGGAATTGGAGCAGAACTTGCATCAATGAATGTAACCGAACAAATTGATGCAATGCAGGTATCATGCACTAATCCATTTAAATACCTTGTAGTCACAAGGGTACTTTCTGCAACAATTATGCTTCCAATATTGATAATTTTTTCTGATGCTATCGGTTTGTTAGGATCATTTGTCGGTGTTAACTTAAAAGGAAATGTAAGCACTTACTTATTTTTTTCGCAGATATTTCAAAGTCTGGAATTTGGTGATCTGGCCCCGGCTTTCATCAAAACTATTTTCTTCGGATTTGCAATTGGACTTATAGGAAGTTTTAAAGGATATAATTCATATAAGGGGACTGAAGGAGTGGGAAAAGCAGCTAATTCAGCTGTAGTTTTCGCATCTTTAATGGTTTTTATAATAGATATGATAGCGGTACAAATTACAAGTTTGTTTCAAAACTAAATTGTGTGATGAGAAGAATGACTACTAATGCAACATCCATAAAAGCTGAAAAGGAAAATAAACAAAACGATCTTATCGTTGTTAGGATGGAACATCTTAATAAATCTTTTGGGAATAATCATGTGTTGCAGGATATTAACCTAGTAATGAATAAGGGAGAAAATCTAGTTATTCTTGGAAAATCCGGAACCGGTAAATCAGTGCTCATTAAATCAATAGTAGGATTAGTTGAAATTGATGAGGGCAAGCTTTTTATACTTGGACAGAATATTTCTCAACTCAATGACAATGAGTTGATTGAAATACGTAAGAAGATTGGCTTCCTTTTTCAAAGCGCCGCCTTATATGATTCCATGACAGTTAGAGAAAATCTTGAATTTCCGCTCAGAAGACAATTACATACAATACCTAAGGATGAAATGAACTCACTGGTAAAAGAAGCTTTACTTAATGTAGGACTTGCTGAAACAATTGATTTGTGGCCCTCTGAGCTTTCCGGTGGTATGCGGAAAAGGTTAGGTTTAGCCAGAACGTTGATCCTAAAACCTGAGATAATGCTTTATGACGAACCGACAACCGGGCTGGATCCTATAACATCAAAAGAAATAAGCCACCTCATCCTGGAAGTTCAAAAAAAATATAATACATCGTCTATAATAATCACACACGATATTGCATGCGCTAAGCTCATAGCAAATCGAATCATAGTGCTCAAAGATGGTATTTGCGCTGCAGAAGGTTCATATGGCGATCTAAAGGATTCAGCAGATGCATGGACACGATCATTTTTTGAATAATATATGAAATAAATTATCAGAGTAGATCAAATGAAAAAAAACACAAGTAATAAAATCAAACTGGGAATATTTACTTCCCTTGGTATACTGGTATTAATTTTAGGAATTTATTTTATCGGTGAAAGACAGCAATTATTCAGGAGTACCTTTCACCTAACCGGAGTATTTAAAGATGTTGCCGGACTTCAGGCGGGAAGTAACGTACGTTTCTCAGGCGTAAATGTTGGAACTGTTGATAATATTCGGATAGTTAGTGATACTTCCGTTAAAGTAGAAATTCTAATTGATGAAAGCACTCGCAAATTTATTAAGAAGGATGCGCTTGCAAGTATTGGTTCGGAAGGACTTATGGGAAATAAAATTTTAATAATAATTCCAGGTACAGGCGGAAAAAAGGAAATAGAGAACAATGATATGGTCGAAACAGTTCAGCCAATTAATATGGACGATGTTATGTTATCATTAAAAAAGACTATTGATAATGCATCAAGTATCACAACCAATTTGTCTTCAATTACGGGCAATATACAATCAGGGAAAGGAACAATCGGAAGGCTGCTAATGGATCGATCCCTAGCACAAAATTTTGATTCTTCCATAGTTAATCTAAAACAAGGCTTATTTGGATTAAAGAATTTAATGGATGACACGAAAATAAGCTTTGCCAATAATTTTGATTCGACTTTTGTTAATTTGAAAGAAGGTTCGGCCGGATTTAAGATACTTATGAAAAAAGCAAAGGACAGCTGGCTACTTTGGGGTTTTTAAGAAGGTTGAATCACTCAAAAGATGTAGTCCCTTTTTCATCCCTTTGGTCGATTTACATATTCATAACATGTGTGTATTATTTTCCAGTTAAAAACCAGAAATTTTTTATTGTAGGAGTTTATTATGTGCAAAATGAGAAACAAATTTACGATGTGGTTACTACCATTACTGCTTGTCATAATAATGACAGGCTGCGAAGATAGGCTGGGGATTACTTATCCGCCTATACCCAATCCGCCCCAGGTTAGTACTACTGACCCTGCTAATGTCGCAATAGATGTGGCTTTGAATCAGAAAATTTCCGCAACTTTTAGTAGAGCAATGGATGCTTCAACTATTACAGCATCAACATTTACCTTGATGGATGGTACAACGGCAGTCCCGGGCTTTGTCTCCTACTCCGGTACAACGGCAATTTTTGTACCGTCAAGCAACCTCGCGCCAAATACTGTATATACTGTCATGATTACAACCGGGGCTAAGGATCCTGAAAGCAATGCTCTGGCAAATAACTATGTATGGAGCTTTACAGCAGGCGCTGCCGTAGTCGTCACTCCACCCACAGTAAGTTTTACAGACCCTGCTACTAATGCAATAGGTGTGGCTTTGAACCAGAAAATTGCCGTAACTTTTAGTAAAACTATGGATGCTTCTACAATTACAGCATCAACATTTACTATAATGCAGGGTACAACATCAGTTTCAGGTTTTGTTTCCTACTCGGGCATAACTGCCATCTTTGCACATACAGCCAATCTGGCACCAAATACTTTATATACAGCAACGATTACAACCGGGGCTAAGGATCTTACTGGCAATGCTCTTGCAACTAACTATGTTTGGAGCTTTACAACAGGCGCAACAGCAGTTATCACTCCACCCCAGGTAAGTTCTACAGATCCTGCTAATGCTGCAACAGGTGTGGCTTTGAATCAGAAGGTTACCGCAATTTTTACTAAAACTATGGATGCTTCAACTATTACCACAGCAACATTTACATTAATGCAGGGTACAACATTTGTATCAGGTACAGTTGATTATAGCGGCACAACTGCAACTTATACACCATCAAGTAATCTAACGCCGAATACAACTTATACTGCCACAATTACAACCGGGGCTAAGGATCTTACTGGTACTGCTTTGACAAATAACAAAGTATGGAGCTTTACTACAGTTGCAGCAACAGTTACCACCGATACAGTAACTTTATCATCAAATCCTGTGGCAGGAGGAACTACAACTGGAGGTGGTACATATAATTTAGGCTCTTCAGTGACAATAACCGCAACTCCAAACAGCGGATATATATTTACCAATTGGACAGAGAACGGAGTTGTAAGATCGACAAATTCAATTTATCAGTTTACTATAAGCGGTAACAGAGTATTAGTAGCGAATTTTGTATCTGCTATCGTGTATACAGTAACTTTATCATCAAATCCTCTGGCTGGCGGAACTACAACTGGAGGTGGTACACATAATTTAGGCTCTTCAGTAACAGTAACCGCAACACCTAATTCCGGATATACATTTACTAACTGGACAGAAAATGGAAATGCTGTATCGACAGCTGCAAATTATCAGTTTACCGTAAGCGGAAACAGAACATTAGTAGCAAACTTTACTGCATCAGGTCCGATAATAATTCTTGGATTGGCTGCAACTTTTGGAGGTTTTGGGGGCAGTGCTGGTTTGACCAATCAGGGAATCTTTACGGTGGTTAATGGAGATATCGGGACTACTGCTGCTTCTACATTGGTAACAGGATTTCACGATTCAGGCGGAAATGTATATACTGAAACGCCTCTTAATATAGGACAGGTGACTGGAGTAATAAACTGTGCGCCGCCTGCTCCGGGAACAGCACAAAAGATGGCAATAGCTCAGCAGGCGCTGGCAGACGCGACAACGGCATTCAACTACCTCGCCGGTCTTCCGGGCGGTCCTGACCCAGGCGCAGGTGAGTTAGGCGGGCTAGTTTTAGCCCCAGGCGTCTATACGGCTGGCGCAGGAACATTCAAGATAACTTCAGGTGACCTTACTCTCGACGCTCAGAATAACCCGAATGCCACATGGGTCTTTCAGATGGCAAAATCATTAACCGTAGGTCTCGCAGGACAAGCCCGCAGTATTACTCTTGTTAATGGCGCACAAGCTAAAAATATCTTTTGGCAGGTCGGCAGTGCAGCTACTATTAATGGAGCAGGCGGTGGAACTATGGTAGGAACTATTATCTCCTATTCGGGAGTTACTTTCTCTACTGCAGGCAATGTTGTATTAACAACATTGAATGGCAGAGCATTGAGTCTTAATGCTTCGGTCACAATGGTGAACACTATCGTAAATATACCGGCACCATAGTTCAAAAAGTAAATTTGATTGTAGAGTATATAAATGTTTAAAAATAATATTAAAGGAATAATAAAATGAAGATTTATTTTTTAACGCTTGCATTGATGTTAACTATATGTGTGGGCATCTCTCAGGCACAAGTAATGACCGATAGCTGGGAATTCGGTTTTGGTTTAAGTTTTCCCAGATATAACTCGGTAAACATAACCTCTTTAAATTCCGATGTCGGCGGATATCTTTCACTCCAGCGAAATTTTTCTGAGCATGTTGGATTAAGATTTAAAGCTGGTTTTTCTCATCTGGAAGGACAATGGAATGATGCATTACTTAACCCGAATTTGGAAAAAACAAACCTTTTAACAGGCGATCTTGATTTGGTTTACTATCTCGTTCCATGCGCACCGGTTTCACCTTATCTGTATGCAGGGGTTGGTGGTAATTGGAAACATATAATTAACGGACAAACAGCATTACCGGACGAAAGCAGATTTGGATCTCAATTAAATGTCGGCGCCGGTGCCGAATTTAAGATATATCGTGATTGGAGTGTTACGGCAGAATTTGGATATCATGTTACAAACAATTCGGAACTTGATGGCACAATTTCACCGGCAGAGTTGAATGGACGCGATTCTTATATTGTTCTTAGCGCAGGCCTTAATTACTTTTTTGATATAGGCGAACCATCGAAGCAGTGCGAACCATGCCAGGGAATTATGCCGGTAATGAAGGACATGACCGACTATGACAGAATTGAGGACATGATTAAAAAACATATACCAAAAGAAGTAGTGAAAGAAGTTTATGTTGATAGATATATCATGACAGTTTCAGATAGCATCTTAGTACTTGTTGGCTGTAATTTCGCATTCGATAAATCAGATCTTTTACCGGAATCATACCCCGTTCTTGATAAAGCAGTTAGGTTATTGAATGATAAACCAACTGTTAATGTTGAGATTGCAGGATACACTGATTATATCGGCACTGATGCTTACAACCAGAAACTTTCAGTAGAAAGAGCTCAAACAGTTAAAGCTTATCTTGTTTCCAAAGGTATAGCCGATAGCAGACTTACAATAGTCGGTTACGGAAAAAACAATCCAGTGGCCGATAACCAGACAGATGAAGGCAGAGCAATGAACAGAAGAATAGTATTTAAAATTATTAAATAACTAAAATAATATTCAAGGAGCTATTTCTCCCCCAAAAGATGTAGTTCCTTTTTCATCCCTTTGGGCGATTTACAAGTTTATAATATCTATTTAACTTTTAACATATAACTAATAAAGATCTTTTTAGAATGAATAAAAGAAAAAACTATCCTAAGATGTGGTTATTGCCATTGTTACTAATCATAATAATGGGTATAAAACCAATTGAAGCGCAGGACCACGGATTTGGTCTGGGACTCATTTTAGGAGAGCCAACCGGATTGAGCGCAAAATACTGGACCTCAAATAAAAATGCATTTGATTTTGGTTTGGGTCTGGCAGTAGGGAGCGACCGTATCTCAAACCGCGACAACTACTATTATGGAAGCAGCCGCGTCCATTTTCATGTTGATTATCTTTGGCACTCATTCAACGCAATCAGTTCATCCGAAAGATTTCCGCTTTATTACGGAATAGGAGCAAGGATTAATAGCGGCGGCGGTTATGAGGGTTCGCTTGGCATAAGAGGTGTATTTGGAATAGCCTGGTTTCCTCATGCAACCCCAATAGACATATTTGCAGAGTTAGTACCGGTGTTTCAGTTTACCCCTTTAGCAGGGTTAGGATTTGATGCAGCGCTTGGAATAAGATATTTCTTTGATTAAAAGAAAATAATAGTACGTAATTAATTAACAAAAAAAAGGAATCTGAAATGAAGATATTTATATTGTCACTGCTGATGCTTCTGGGAATAACCCAGTTCAATTGGGCACAGGAAACGTCAAGGCTAAACACAATGTCAAACGTATTTGGCATTACAGCTGAAGGCGGAACAACATTTGGAATGACCGATTATACTAAATCCAAAGTAAATTATGACCTTAAAGGTTCACTCGAATATTATCTTCCCTCTTTTGCAAAGGGTAATATTGGATTTAGTGTTTTTGGACAAACAGGATTTTTGTCCGGGAGAGGTGCCCCGCAAGTTGTACAAAATACAACAGATCTTTTCACAACAAAAATCGACCTTTTAGGCGGAGGTATTTTTTATACTATCTCAATACATGATATTATTTATCCCCGTATAGATTTTGGTATTTCCAATATCTGGTTCACTGCTAAGGATGGTAACGGGAATATTCTGCCTTTCAATTCTACCGGTGCTTATTCAAGATATATGTTAGCGTTTAATGGTGATGTAGGCGCCCGGTTTATGCTTTCGAAAAACATGAGTATAAATTTAACTGGCGGTATAATTGTAGGGAAAAAAGATTATCTGGATAATGTAAAAACCGGTAGCGCTATTGATATGTTGTATACCGCTAATGCAGGTATCTCATATTATTTCGGCAGGCTAAAAGATTCAGATGGTGATGGAGTACCTGATTCCAAGGATATGTGTCCGAACACTCCTTTAAACGTTAAGGTAGATGAGTTTGGCTGTCCTCTTGATTCAGACGGCGATGGTGTTCCTGATTATCTTGATAAATGCCCAAATACACCAACCGGAGTTAAGGTAGATGCAGACGGCTGCCCGCTTGATTCAGATGGTGATGGTGTTCCGGATTATCTTGATAAATGCCCTAACACACCTATTGGAGTTAAAGTAGATGCAAACGGCTGTCCGCTTGATTCTGATGGTGACGGTGTTCCGGACTATCTTGATAAATGTCCTAACACACCATTGGGTGTTCAGGTAGATGCTGATGGATGTCCTATTAAAAAAGAGAAAGAGACTGTAATTATTGTACAGCCTGGTGAAATGGAGTCCGTAGTACTTAATGGCGACGCTAATTTCGAATTTAATAAGTCAGTACTACTGCCTAATGCTTATGTTGTCCTTGATAGTCTTGTGAGTACCATGATGAAACATCATGAATACAAATGGGAAATCGGCGGATATACCGATGGAATCGGTTCAGTTAATTATAACATAAAGCTATCACAAAGAAGAGCTCAGGCAGTTGTAGACTATCTTGTTAGCAAGGGTGTTAAAAACAATAAATTGAAAGTAACTGGATATGGTAAAGCTAATCCAATCGCTACAAACGATACCCCTGAAGGAAGATCTATGAACAGAAGAGTTGAGATAAAAGTGATCTCAAAAAATAATGAGTAGACCTTATAAAATTAAATAGTGATATTTACAGAAGCGGCAAAATCAAAGCCGCTTCTTTAATTAGTTAAACAATCCCTGTACGCATTATGGTAATTAAATGTAATGGTAAAATAAAATAAAGGATTAATATTATGCGATATTTATTTGTAATAATCGTAGCCTTGTTCTTGTCTAGTGCAATAGATGCACAAATACGTGCTAACCTAAATTTCAATTTAGGTAGTCAACCAGTCTGGGGTCCTACCGGTAATGATTATGTTGAAAATTATTATTTGCCGGATATAGAAGTTTACTACAATGTTTCTTCACATCGTTATTATTATAATGAAAGAGGACGTTGGATTAGCAGCGTTAATTTGCCGGCACGTTATCGTAATTTTGACTTATATAATGCTCATAAAGAAGTAATTAATGAAAAGCAGCCGTGGCGAAATCATGAAACCTACAGACAAAAATATTCTTCATTTAAAGGGCTTCATGATCAGCAGGCAATCCGGGATAGCAAGGATTCAAAATATTTTGTAAATAAAAACCATCCCCAGCATAACACCTGGGTTAAGCAGCAAAAACATGATAATGGTAATCACAACGGACAGAAAAAAGGAAATAATGGCAAAGGTAACAATGGTAATAATAAAGATAAGGGCAATGGTAAGAAATAATTGATATGGATAAACAAATTAAATGAAGGATTTATGAACGCTAGAATAGTACGTACAACAAGTATTTTAAGTCGATTGATAAGCTTCCTCGGAACATTGCTGATGGTAGCTTTAATGATGCCCACGCATGCATTTTCTCAATCGTCACCAACTCCGGTGAATCTTGGAACAGCTGGAGATTTCGTGATATTAGCTAAAACAGAAATCTCAACCACGGGAACCACCGGAATTACAGGGGATATTGGTATTAGTCCATCCGCTGCGTCTTATATAACCGGATTTGCTTTAACCATGGATGTCTCGAATACTTTTTCGACATCATCATTAATAACCGGAAAGGTATATGCTTCCGATTATACTCCTCCGACTCCAACTAAGATGACAAATGCTATTAGCGACATGGCAACCGCCTATACAGATGCTGCCGGAAGAAAATTGCCTGATTATACAGAACGTTATACCGGAGACCTTAGTGGGCAAACCCTCACACATGGTCTTTACAAGTGGAGTACTGGAGTTAGTGTATCTGGTGCTGGTGTCACTATATCAGGTACAGCAACTGATGTCTGGATCTTCCAGATAGCTCAGAATCTTGAATTGACCAGCGGTGCCATTGTTACTCTAAGTGGAGGTGCAAAGGCTTCCAACATCTTCTGGCAGGTCGCCGGCCAGGTTACCCTTGGAACGACAGTCCAAATGCAGGGAATCATATTGTGTAAAACACTGATTGCGATGAATACCGGCGCAACGCTGAACGGAAGAGCGCTGGCACAAACCGCAGTTACATTAAATGCCAATACAGTCATTACACCAGACGCAATAAACAGCATTGGCGCAGATGCACAGCAAACACCTGTTCAGTTCTTGCTTGGACAGAATTACCCGAATCCTTTTAATCCATCGACAAAGATAGATTACAATCTTCCTTTTGATTCAAAAGTATCTTTGGAAGTATATAATATAATCGGCAATAGGATCGCCCAATTGGTTAATAAAGAACAATTGGCAGGTTATTATTCTGTAGATTTCAATTTATCTTCTTTTAACAGGGAGATTTCATCCGGAGTATATTTCTATAGAATTACTGCTGTAGATAAAACTACCGGGAATAATTTCTCCTCAATTAAAAAGATGATACTCTTGAAATAAAATCAGAGTTGTCGGTTAGATTATTAAGCCATTAGTTAATTCTAATGGCTTTTTTATTTCGTATAAAAAGTTGACTCATATTTGAATTATTGCTTGATTTAATTAAGTTTTAATTCTAAATTTCATTAGTTATAAGAGTCAGCTGAATAAATGAAGAAAATCTCAATATTAGTAATCGAAGATAACAGACTTTTGCGTGATGGTATTGCCTCAATACTCAAAAAACAGTCTGATATGCGTGTAGTTGCTACTGTTGGAAATGGTGAAAACATTTTGCTGATGATGGACAAGGTCAAACCTGATATAGTCCTGCTCGATCTCGGCTTACGAAATCAAAACAGTTTACAAATTGTAAAATTATCTACAAAGCATTTTCCGGAAACCAAAATCATAGTAATGGATCTTATACCGCTTCAGGCAGATGTTTTCGAATTTGTAGAAGCGGGGGTTTCAGGTTTCATACTCAAGGATGCNNGCAATCGTTGAATCGACTCGCATGACAAAACGCGAAAAACAGGTAATTGCATTGATAGCAGATGGTGCTACAAATAAAGAAATTGCACAAAAAATTCACCTTTCTACATATACAGTAAAGAGTCATGTCCATAACATCCTTGAGAAATTAGCGCTTAGTACCCGCGTACAGATTGCAAAACACGCGCATCTTTCTGAATCCTACAAAACCGCAATAGATACAACATCCTTATTAGACGAATAATTTCCTTTCACTCTTCGCCCAAAGGATGTAGTTCCTTTTTCATCCCTTTGATCGATTGAAATTACATCCAGATCAGACGTATTTTAATTGTGGTTGTAAGTGAAAAATGTTACAACAAACAAATAAGAAGATCTGTTTTAAAAATCACCTCCTAATTGAGATTTGATAATGAAAAAAATCAGATTGTTACTAATTGAAGATAACCGTCTTCTCCGGGATGGCATTTTTTCTATCCTTAAAGCTCATAAGGATATTGTTATCATTGCTACATCCGGAAATGGACGGAGCTCACTGGCCAAGATTCAGCAGTTGAAACCAAATATAGTCCTTTTAGATTTAGGATTACGAAGTCAGAACAGTTTACATGTAGTGGAAATAGTGAAAAAAGATTTTCCTCAGGCAAAGATCATTGTAATGGACCTTGCACCTGTACAAGCTGATATTCTTCAATATGTAAAAGCAGGAGCAAACGGCTTTATCCTTAAAGACGCATCGCTTAATGATTTTCTAATCACGATACGAACAGTATCTGAAGGGTCGACAGTTCTTCCACCTCTCTTAATTGATTCCCTTTTTTCACAGATTGTTGATCACGCGGTAAGAGAAAGCAAATCCGGATTGAAAGATGCAATCCGGATGACAAAGCGGGAGCGTGAAGTTATTCAATTCCTTGGTGAAGGAATGAGCAATAGAGAGATTGGTCAAAAAATCCGGATATCAGCTTATACCGTTAAGAGTCATATTCATAATATTATGGAGAAACTCGCATTACATACAAGGCTGGAAATAGCAAACTATTCTTACACGGATCAAACTCTTAAGACAATTACCAAGAGTATTTCGATGGTCACTAATTAGTTAAACAAACGCCGTACTCATTATGGTAATTAAATGTTACGGCAAAATAAAATAAAGGATAAACATTATGCGATATTTATTTGTAATAATCGTAGCATTGTTCTTTTCGAGTGCAATAAATGCACAAATAAGTGTCAATCTCAACTTAAACCTGGGCAGCCAACCAATCTGGGGTCCGACCGGTTATGATTATGCAGAAAATTATTACCTGCCGGATATTGATGTTTGGTACAATGTTCCCGCACATCGTTTTTACTATTATGAAGGAGGACGCTGGATTTACGGATCATCTTTGCCATCACGTTATGGTAATTTTGATTTATATAATTCTCATAAAGTGGTAGTTAATGACCGGCAACCGTGGATACATGATGATAACTACAGACAAAAATATTCCTCATTTAAAGGTCGTCATGATCAGCAGCCAATACGTGACAGCAAGGATTCAAAATATTTTGTGAACAAAAACCATCCTCAGCATAACACCTGGGTTCAGCAACAGAAAAAAGTTAGCGCTAATCAAAATAGTTTGAATAGAGGAAATAATGGCAAGGGTAATGTTAGACATAATGCAGTCAAGCAAAATGTTCCCAGACATAATGCAGTCAAGCAAAATGTTCCCAGACATAATGCAGTCAAGCAAAATAACGCCAAAGGCAATGGTAACAACAAAGGTAATGGTAAAAGTAATGGCAACGACAAAGGCAATGGCAAGGGCAAATAATAACCAAGGAGTCTACTTATATTAAAACCGGTTTTGATTTGACTGAATTATCGCATTTCGAAACCGGCTGGAAAGGGGAAATGAGCTGAAAAAACTAATGAGGTTAAAATTACTAAATCTTTGGAATTAATCCTTTTTTCATCCTTTAGAGGCATATATAATTGAAGGCATTTTCTATACTTTCTTAAAACGAAAAATTGATAAATAATAAAAGAATTACCTAAAGAACAATTCTCATTCGATTTTTTAGTAAAAATAGTAAGATAAGAATAGGCGCTGGTATGAAATGCAAACGTCTAGTTGGAATAATAGACCTTGTATCCAAAAAACCAAACATTAATTTATTTGCACGCATAATGAACGCAAATTTTGCGAGCATAATGCCTCAAGTTGTAGGGGTATGGTGTGAAGAAGAAGGACATGAAGTAACATATATTTGTTATACAGGTAAAGAAAACCTGTTAAGAGAACTACCCCAAAATGCAAATATAATATTTATTGGTGCATTTACAGAGGCTGCACAAACAGCTTATGCATTAAGTAATCTTTTACGTTCACGGGGTGCTATTACAGTATTAGGAGGACCACATGCACGCTGCTACCCGGAGGATGCGGTAAAATATTTTGATTATGTTGTGGGGTTTACGGATAAAAATACTATTCATGAAGTTTTAGATGACTGCTCCCCCCACCGCCCAGTAGGTTTATATTTTACAGCTCAAAAGCAGCCTTTACAGCTTCCCGGAGTAAGGGAACGATGGAAATTTATTGAACCAACACTAAAGAAGGCTCCACTAATAAAAATGGTTCCCATGCTTGGCAGTTTAGGTTGTCCATACACCTGCAGCTTCTGTATTGATTCAACTGTAGCGTATCAACCACTGGACTTTGATGTTTTGAAGGAAGATTTATCATTTCTTCTTACGAAATTCAAACGCCCTCTTGTCGGATGGCACGACCCTAATTTTGGTGTACGGTTTGACGAATATATGGATGCAATAGAAGAAGCAGTACCTGAAAATAGTATTGATTTTATAGCCGAAAGCAGCTTATCGCTCTTATCGGAACCGCATATGAAAAGGCTTAAACACAATGGTTTCGGTGCCATGCTACCGGGGATAGAATCGTGGTTTGACCTTGGAAATAAGTCAAAAACTGGCAGCCTTACTGGAATGGATAAGGTAAAACATATTGCGGAACAGGTTAATATGATATTAAGGTACATTCCTTACATCCAAACTAATTTCGTTTTGGGGCTCGATTCAGACGAAGGTGAAGAACCGTTTGAGCTTACAAAAAAATTCGTTGATTTGACACCAGGGGCATTCCCGGGTTATTCGCTATTAACTTCATTCGGGCAAGCTGCACCTTTAAACTTAGAATATCAACAATTAGACCGTGTAATTCCATTCCCATTTCATTTTCTTGATAATAATCATTCTATGAACATTAAACCTAAGAATTATTCCTGGATGGAATTTTATTCTCATATTATTAGTCTTGGCGAGCATACATTTTCAGGCAGAGCAATCTTCAGACGATTAATAGCCACCAAAGCATTCATCCCGCGGTGGATGAATGTTGTTCGGGCAATATCAGAAGAAGGTTCCGGCAGAATTGCATACAATAAGAAAATATTAATGCAGCTAAATACCGATGCTAAATTTCTTGCTTTCTTTGAACAAGAGACAACAGAACTTCCGCAATTCTATAAAGATATGATTAAAAATGAAATGGGACCTTTGTGGGATTGGCTTCCAGAAGGAGCCATATTCCATGATCAGAATGCGTATTTAAAAACTATGGCAAAACGAATTGCCGTATAAAATAAACTTAAACATCCTCAAGAGATAACAGATGAATATTCTTTTAGTTTATCCGGAGTATCCCGATACGTTTTGGAGTTTTAAACATGCTTTGAAGTTCGTATCCAAGAAAGCAAGTTTTCCGCCATTGGGACTATTAACGGTAGCAGCATTACTGCCCAAAGATTGGTATAAAAGAATAATCGATATGAATGCAAATAAGTTGATGGACGATGACATTCTTTGGGCAGATTTTATTTTTATAAGTGCAATGTCAATACAAAGTGAGTCCGCTGATGAAGTAATAAAGAGATGCAAAAGATTAAACGCAAAGATTGTTGCAGGCGGACCTTTATTTACAAGCAGTCCCGAAAAATACCAGAGCATTGATCATGTGATTCTAAATGAAGCAGAAATTACCCTTCCTAAGTTTTTAAGTGATCTGGGCAATGGAAAAGCGAAACATTTATACACTTCGGAAAATTGGGCAGATATTACGGCAACCCCTTTACCTCTCTGGGAGCTAATATCAATAAATAATTATACTTCGATGAATGTTCAATATTCACGAGGCTGCCCTTATGATTGTGACTTTTGTGATATCACAGTTCTTTACGGGAGAAAACCACGAACAAAAACCAAACAACAGGTGATAGATGAATTAGATGCTATATATTTTACAGGATGGCGGGGACCTGTATTTTTTGTTGATGATAATTTTATCGGCAACAAAGCGAAATTGAAGAAGGAAATTCTACCGGCAATTGCTGCGTGGAATGAAAAGAGAAATAATCCTTTTTATTTTAACACAGAGGCGTCAATAAATCTTGCCGATGATGATAAACTAATGCAGCTAATGGTTAAAGCAGGTTTTGAAGCGGTATTTATTGGCATCGAAACTCCAAACGAGAAGAGTTTAGTTGAATGTAATAAAACTCAAAACAGAAACCGAGATCTGATTTCAAGCGTGAAGAAAATTCAGGAATCAGGTCTGGAAGTTCAGGGTGGATTCATTGTCGGATTCGACAATGATCCCCCTGCAATTTTTGATAAACTTATAAGCTTTATACAGGAAAGCGGAATTGTAACAGCTATGGTAGGGTTACTGAATGCACCTCAAGGAACGAAACTTCAAAAAAGACTACTTGCCGAAGGAAGACTACTAAAAGATTTTTCAGGTAGTAACACCGATATAAACTTTATTCCTCAAATGGGTTCCGCCGTGCTTCTTAATGGTTATAAAAAGATTATAAATACGATATACTCACCCAAATATTATTATGAACGTGTTATGCGCTTCATGAAAGATTTTGAACCGAAGAAGAANNGAGGAAAGAATTTATTACTGGAAATTATTTTTCTGGTCATTATTCCGAAAACCACAGTTGTTCTCTTTAGCGATACTGTTTACAATTTACGGATTCCATTTCAGAAAAATATCCGATGGCTTTTATTAGAATTATTTGCGTCTACAATTATACACGAAAAAATTGCATGGATGCTCGTTGGTTGTATTTGCAAAATATTTAATAAAATTTATATAGTTTTATAAATATATTTTTTATATTGTAACTGATTTTGAATCATAAATTCAAATCCCCACAGTAGAAGAAACAAACATTAAATAGGATTTTTTATGAAAAGAAGCTTGACTATAAAATTGAATTTTCTATTGCCTTTGTTCCTATCCTTATTATATGTGTCCGCAGCAACAGGAATAGAACCTCCACGGAAAGGGGTTACACCGCCGAAGGATTTTGAACAGCTTAAGCAAAATATTGCCCAAAGCTACGGCGAGGGATATTATGCACAAAAAATGAGTCTCAGGAAAGCATTAAAGGAAAGGATAGCAAAAGGTGAGATTTCAGAACAAAGCCTTGTTGCTGATACCATATTGGCATTGACATTGTTAGGACAATATTCAAACTCATCTCCGATCTATTCAGACCAGGATTTTCAGAAAAAACTTTTTGACGGTCCAAATCCTACCGGAACGATGACAGATTACTACAAGGAAATATCTTATAACCAGACATATGTAACGGGGAACTGTAAGGGATGGTACCAGGTACCTGGAACCCAAAGCTCCTATGTGGGATCAAATAGCGGATTGGGAACTCAGGGTGGACCACAGTTTGTTCTTGATCTTGTTAAGGCGGCTGACAATGATCCTAATTTTAATTTTGCTAATTATATACAGTATTATGATGCACAGGGAAATCCCAGGATTGGGATGATTGTCGCAGTCCATACAGGGGGGGGCGCAGAAGCCGGTGCAAACAATATCTGGTCCCATGAATGGACATTTGGTGCTATCACAGGCTATCAGCCTTATACCACAAACGATATTGACCCTAAATCAGGCAAATATGTTTTGATTGACGGGACATACGCATGCGAACCGGAATTGTCAGGTTCCAAAAACACCAGTGGAAGTTTAATCGACATTGGTGTATTCTGCCATGAATTTGGGCATGTGTTGGGTTTACCCGACCTTTATGATACAGACAATTCTTCGGAAGGAATTGGGCAATGGTGTTTAATGTCTTCAGGGTCATGGGGAGGAAACGGAAGTACACCTCAAACCCCGGTACATATGTGTGCCTGGTGCAAACAAAAACTGGGCTGGATTACACCTATCGCTATTGATTCATTGAATAGAAATCTAACAATAAATAATGTGGAGCAGAACCCTGTTATTTATAAAATGTGGAAACTTAACCAATCAAGCCAGGAATATTTCCTAGTTGAAAACAGACAGCAGACAGGTTTCGATAAATATCTTCCCAACAGCGGTCTGCTCATTTTCCATGTTGATGATACCCGGAGTAGCAACACTAATGAAAACCACTACTGGGTTGATCTTGAGCAGGCGGATGGGAAACGTGATCTTAATTTGAATGTTAACAGAGGAGATGCCGGTGATCCGTTCCCGGGTTCTTCAAACAATTTAAAATTTGATATTACTTCAACCCCTTCAAGTAACGGGTATTCAACTGCATCCTTTGTGTCTGTAAGGAATATACACTCAAATGGCATGGATATGATTGCTGATCTTGATGTAGGGACAAAACCTTATGTTTTAGGACCATCCTCATTGTTTGTTGGCAATGTTGAAATTCCCGATTCGGGTATAACCAATTCAGTAACGTTAAAAAACTATGGGCTGGCAAACCTTGTAATTTCCGGCATATCAAACCAATTAGGACTATTTAATCTTAAGGATATCTTTGCTTTCCCTTTAACACTTGCCACGTATGATTCAGTCACTCTTCATTTTAAGTTTTCACCAACACAAACCGGTTTATTCCAGGGAAATATATCTGTAGTAAATAATGATCCAATGTTTACCGGAATTACCGTGATGGGAAGAGGATATAAGATAAATTCAGCTCAGAGCAATATACTGTATGCTGCCTCCGGGGTAAACGACAGCGGGAAAATCCTGACTATAAACCCGCAGACCGGAACAGGCACTAATATCGGTTTGTCTCTTTACGATGAAATAAACAGTATATCAGTTAATCCCAAGACACATATCATATACGGTATGGCAGTAACAGGTAATGGAACTGAATTTGTGCGGGTAAATGCTACCGGAGGAGATTCATATAGTCTATTTACTGTACCAATCAGCGACATGACCGCAGTAGCTTTTGACACTGCCGGGAATTTTTATGCTGCTGCGAGAAGCGGATGGATATATTCGGTTAACCTGCAGACAAAGACCATTTCACAAATCTGTTCAACTAAGGTAAAACTTACGTCCATCGCTTTTGATCCTGTAAACAACGATCTGGTGGGAACTCCATATGTAATAATGGGGTCAACCAAGGACAGAATTTTCAGAATTAACCTTCCGACAGGTGATACAGTGGTTACCGGTAAAACAGGATTTAGTCTTATGACAATCGGGATTGCATTTGATAATTCCGGTCAGTTATATGGAGTTACCGGTTCAGGAACACAAAACAGCAACTTCATATCTATTAATAAAAATACGGGTACCGGCACACTGATAGGCTCGGTTGGCTTAAGCGGAATAACCGGACTTGCTTTTTCACCATTAGGGGTTTCATCAGTCAACACGGAAACGGAACTCCCCCATTCTTTTAGCCTGATGCAGAATTACCCTAACCCATTTAATCCATCTACTTCGATAGAATATTCAATTCCGTCAGATTCATATATAAAGATAACAATTTATAATCTGCTAGGAGAAGTTGTTGATATCCCCGTGGATACATACAGACCGGCTGGTCATTATAAGGTTACCTGGAACGCGTCAAACAGGGCAAGCGGAATATATTTCTATGAATTAAGCGCTAAAACTTCCGGTGGTGCAAATTTCAGACAGGTAAAAAAGCTTGTACTGTTAAAGTAACAGTAAATGAGATCAAGCATAATTTCGGGCACTTTAGTGTGAAGGTTCCCAACTTTCACGAGTAACAACAAGTACCAGATGCATTGCTGTTATTATGAACAATGATGAGGGGCCTTTCAGCAGTTGGGGGAATTACCGCGTGAGTGTTGATTCAGTTCAGGCACTGACGGGATTAGATTTTTTCTCCAATGTTCCGAAAGATATTCAAGCAGCTATAGAATCGGTTGTTGACACAGGACCGACAAATTAGAGAATAGTTCTGATATTCAAAAAAAGCATGCCGATATTAACGAGCATGCTTTTTTTATATCATAAACTGTCTTATTTATTTTTCTTTATTCTTTTGCAAAGAAATTTAGCAAAGACCGGAAAATGATCGCTATATCCTGCGAGATATCTATTTCCACCGTAAGTCGGCAAAGGGCTGCCCGCATATTTTTCATCAGTTTCAATCATATATGCCGGTTTAAATATTGTAAAGCTTCCGCAGATATAATGGAATGACTGATGCGATGATTGTACATCAGGGGATGAAACGATAATCTGATCGAGAAGATCCCATTCATCGCGGTATTTTAAGGAACCTTCACCGCTGCGTTTTTTCTCCCAAGCAAGGTTGTGGAGAGAATAAGAGAAATTCGCTGAATCGCAGATAAACTCTTCAGCATTCAGATCGCGTTTAATTGAATTATTATTGGGTTCATCATTAAAATCCCCCATAATCACGATATTGGCTAAAGGATTGGTTTTAAGAAGAAGGTCAACTGAGGCTCGGAGAGTTTTAGCGGCAGCCACCCTGTTGATTTCGGAAGCGTCCTGTCCACCAAGTCGTGACGGCCAATGATTTACATATACATGAAGAGTGTCATTATTTTTAGTAAGCAGGGAAACATGAAGGATAAGCCGTGTAGGGTGGTTGTTTTCCAGGTGAACGGTATCGCCGACTGCGTTAAGCAATTCAAATTTATCTGACTTATAAATAAGGGCTGTGCTGATATGGCGTTCATCAGGGGACTGGATACGGACAACATTATATTTTAAGTTTTTGATAGAGCTGTTGACTAAGTCGTTAACAACTTCTTTAGTTTCAGTTTCAGACATTCCGAGAATATCGGGACCGCGTTTATTATTCATATCACCGATAACCTGTGCAAGGTGCAATACTTTAGTCTGGTAGCGTTCACTGGTCCAATGTTTTTTTGATGCAGGAGAAAACTCCTCATCATTTTTGCCGTTTGTGTTAAGGGTGTCGAAGAAATTCTCAACATTCCAGAATGCGATAGTAAGGGAGTCCTGTTTCTGAGCATGGGTGACTGAAGAAAATGCCGATATCAGTGTTATCAGCAGACAGACGAAAATAGATTTAGTTTTCAAAGTAACCTCTTAAGAAATACAGAATAAATTAAATTTATACCACTTAAAATATACATTTTCAGGATTGAATTTCATATGCATGGACATACATAGAGATTTTCTTTATACATAATCCGGGTTGATGGATTTTTTTGGTTTTAGCTAAATTTAGCTATTTTTATTATGGGTGGGGTATGAATATCGTTAATAAAATGGAAACAGGAGTATTTATGAATGAGGAACATAGTGCATTAAAGAATCATTTTCTGAAAATATTCAGACACATGAAATGGGCTGATATTAGTGTGCTCAATCTTCTGGAGAAGCAGAATATCAGAGAGGAAAAAGTTGTTGAACTTATATCCCATATAGTGATTTCTGAAGATACCTGTTATAAGAGAATCACAAATGAATATTATGAGAACCGATTCTGGGATATTCTTTCTATAGAAGAATGCAAAAGGATTGTTGAACAAACAAGTTCGAAGTATATGAAATATATACTTGCTCTTCCTGAGAATGATTTTCAAAAGAAGATATCATATAAAAACTCAAAAGGAGTTGATTACACAACTTCAGTAGAAGATCTTCTTACACATGTTGTTTTTCATGGAATATATCATCGTGGTCAGATAATGCTGTTGATGCGTGGTTCCGGGAAGGATGTTGTTGCAACAGATTATGCTATGTACATGCGTGAACATGAATAAAATGATGAGTAAATTATATTTAATTAATTAAGCGCAAATTTAACTCTTACACTTCTTTTGATGGTCACCTTTCCTGAAACATTACCATTTGGAGAATCTATAACAGTAACTGAATTAAATGGATTAGGATAATATTGCTCAGGGTTATTCGCATCGATTTCCAATGCTTCTCCTAATTTTAATCCCAAAGTACTTGCCATATATTCTGCTTTTTCCTTAGCTACTTTCAGAGCTTTTTGATAGGCTGTCTTATTCTGAAGTTCATAATCAGATATAGCATAATCTGAATGCACATTATCAAAATCATTACTGGATGATAGTTTGTTAGTTAATTCATAATATTTTGATAAATCTTTAAGTAAGAAAGAAACCCTAACCTCTGTATAAAAACCTTTTTGTATTCTGTCCCTGTCTTTGGTTTCGTAATTTTTCCCAAGAGTAATTGGTGATGTTTCTATATCCTTCGATTGGATTCCAGTGCCTTGTAATAAAGCCAGTAATTCATCCAAGCATTTATCATTAGCTTTTTTACTTTCTTCAACAGAGGCATTAATAGTTTTTATTTGGACTGTAAAATTCATTTGATCAGCCGGGAGAATTACCTCAGAAGTTCCGGTAATATTGATATATCTTTTATTTTCCTGGGCTTTTGGAGAGGCAAAGCAAACGAGGAGTAAAGCAAATAAGAATAATTTCATTTTAGTATTCCTTAAAAATTATTGTCTATTATAATGTTTTTTCAACACTATCGTAAAGTTTATCTATTTCGGATTGGAGGTCGATTGTTTTGGAGAGGGCGGTTACTATTTTACTGTAGTTTATTATTTCTTCAAGTTTTAAGGATCTCCCTTTTCTATCTTTTAACCATTTTTCACAAACCTGATAACCACCGATCTGGTATTGCCAAACTTCTTCTTTTACATTATTAAAATATTGGGTTTTGTTTATCCAGACTTTTTCATCTTCAAAATATATTTTAACTACCTTATGACTTCCTGGTATTGGATATTTTATTTTAGAATTATTAATTTCTTTAGACTTTAATAAATGCAAATCAGCAAGTTGATTACCAAGTTTACTTAGTGTTTTAAATAAAATGTAATCTGCTGTAAAGGGAATACGCGGGAAGTCCATTTTTAAGAACTCGGCGTAATTTGTCCGATAAGTATTGCTATAAAGAATGGCATAGACATAATAAAATATTTCTTCAGGTTTTACTTTTTTATTATAATTATTTTTAAGCATGTCAAACAATTCCTGTTTAATGTTTGGATGCCGAGTTGTGTATTCTACTTCTTCCTCAAACATCATCATTTGAACAAGAGGATTTTTCTTTTTCCCTTTTCTTTCAGGATAGAGATAAAGAGGCATCAAATAATTAATTTCCTTTGTTTTATTTGAGACTACACATGCTTCAGTAATTTTATCTGAAACGAAAGTATGATAGAACCCTGTTTTATTTTGTTGACGACAAACCACAAGGCCCATATTCTCCTCTTGCATATGGTGCATAATTTCATCACGGGGCATACAATGGAATCCACGCGATTTACCAGTATAATAGGTATACCGAATGTCAAAAGGACGGTATGAAATAGGGGTGATATTATTTTTATTTAATCCACTATCCTTTAAGTCCTGTTGTGCAAATTCCACTTTCCAATCTCGTGTATCCACTCCAAGCTTATAAGTTTGTCTTGCTAATTCTGGCTCAAGTCTTGCAAAATTTCTTACACGATCCCATATTTCATTTTCGTTCCTCCCAATTGTTAAAGCATCTCTTGCGGTAACAATACCAACACTGTTGATTGGAAATATGTCTGTGATTTTCATAAATGTTTGATATGATTTTTGCAGCTTTTGATCTTGTGGAATAAAGAGATAAAACTCCTTGTTGGGTTCAAGCTTATCCCATTTTACATTTTTAATGTTATGTTTATTCAGCCAATCATATTTAGCGTCCCTTAACCCAAATAGTTCGCTATGGAAAACTGATTTAGTTTTTCCTTTCTTGTGTTTAATAAAGAATGCAATCGCAACGCCTTGTTGAATGTCAAATACATTTTCATCTTTACTTCCATCCTTGGCTTTTTCTTTCTTAAGACTATTTCCATGGAGATCGAGAATGTATATTTCATCAAAGCTGTTCATTAAAGACTTACGCATTCCCCTGAAAGTCGGGTTATCGAGATAACTATGGTTTGTAATAAAACCTAAAACACCTTCACCTGCCTGATCAATTTTCCATTGAGCAAAACGAATAAACTTAACATAATCATCCTGCAACCATTTGGGATTTTTTTCGCCAAGCGGTTTGCCATCTACCTGATAATATTCCTTAATTACACTTGAAATCCATTCACCAGTGTTGGATGAATGACCAGAGTAAGGTGGGTTTCCAAGAATGACAAGAATAGGCAAGTGCTTTTTTATTTTCCCTGCTTCGTGACTTTCTGTTGACAGGGATGACATACCAGGGAACTTAGATTCATCAAGTTCCTGCATTTCAAGTGTGTTGGTTAAATAATACTTAACACGCTCTTCGTCTTCCATTCTGTAACCAAGTTCTTCCAGTAGAAAAGACATTTTCATATGACCGATTGCATACGGAGCCATCATCAACTCAAAGGAATAATAATTTTGCAGAACCTGGTCTTTAAGAAAAGATTTAACTGAACCTTTTCCGTATTTGCCTTCAAATTCCTTTACGGCTGTTTCGATTGCCTTTGCTAAGAAACCAAGCGTTCCTCCAGCAGGATCGAGAAGAGTTACATTTTTAGAAGCAAGACCATCTGCAATATCAAATTTTTCTTTTAATATCTCATGAAGCGAATGGACAATAAAAGAAACAACGGGTTCAGGCGTATAATATACTCCTCTCTTTTCCCGAGTTGCCGGATCATATACCGAAAGGAATGTCTCATAGAAATGAAGAACAGGATCGCTCCCCTTTCCTTCATGATAATACTGATCAAGAATTTTCTTTGCATCTGAAACCGCAAGCACTTCTGAAATATCATCAATTATTACTTCCATTTGAGGAGGAAGGTCCTCTAAGGAGATGAATTTGAAAATATCTCTTAATATTCCAATAGATTTAGGGATAAAGGAGTAGGCAAGTTTTCTATTAAAGTCTTCCGGGGCACGAAGACGAGCGGCAAACAAACCGTAAGTAATTGTTTGTGAATAAAGATCGGCAAATTCTTCTTCACTTATTCCTGCTATTAAAAATTCCTTAAAGGCTTCATAGAATCCGTGGATTGATTTTGTTCCGGATTTTAATTCTTCAGTTACAATTTCATCTTTTAGGAATTTGGTTCTTTTTGCAAGTTCAACAGCAAGAGTTTTGGCAGTAAATGTTTTGGGGAGTGAGAAATCCAGAAACCTTTGGAGCAGTTCGGATAATTTATCTTCATTTTCAACCGGAGGAACAGTAGAAAGTTTCTTAATAATAAAAGGACGGGCAACAGAAACTTTATCAATTAGCTGTCCATTCCGGTAAAGGCGAAATTCTGTATAGTTTGTAAGGATTACATTGGGAAAAGTGGAAAGATATCTTTTAAGCTGTTCGGAATCTTCAATTTTGTCCAGATCAACGCCCAAGTCTTTAGCTTCAATATAGCCGATGATTTTCTGCTTACCATCCCAAATTCTGAAATCGGGGTTGCCGGCTTCGGTTTTCTTGGGAAGAATGGTAATGTCAATTACTTTCTTTCTTGTTGTTTTGGAAAATTCAATCAGATAATCTTTAAGATGCGCGTAATAAGATTCTTCTCTTGCATCACCTTTTTGAAAGGTCTTAAAAAGATTAGATAAATATTTTTTAAGCATAATTGAAGGTAATATTCAAACCATAATTATAAACCTATTCCAACTTAAAATATTTCAGGGAAAGGGTCAAATAATTCGTTTGATAGTGTATAGCATTAATTCTCACTTTTGGAAAAGGGGTGAGAAGCCGAAATTCTTAGATTTGGGAAAATGGGAGGAGGGTTTCATACTCAAATTGTTCAATATTTAATGGCACGAGAGTTGATGCATTAATTATAGCCAAGGATGTGGGTTCTTTGGAGTATTGGAAGTCTCGATTTCGCATGAATGAGAGAGTGATGATGGGATCGGGTGTAAATTTTATAAAAGGAGAGACACCAATAGCGAGAGGGGAGGGGAGGAAAGGATAGAAAATCAAAATTTGCAGTCATTGAAAGTTGCTCACACCTTGCTCACATCTTGCTCTGAAGTAGCTCTTTTTCAGGGCTGGAAGTAATATGAGGTATATTGACGTTAGGGATAGGGGTAGGGTAGGTTCATTAGGTGCGTAGCAGAGTATCCGGTAGACAATAGGGGTGGAATAAGTAATTGCGGGGAGGGATGTTTAACTAATTTTATATAGGAGAATATAAAATGGGCAAATTAAAAAACAAAGTGCTGGGAGATGTTACGGGAAAAGTGGGAAATGTAGTATTCAGGGTGAAGGGTAAAAAATCTTATGCGTATGCAAGTCCCCAAAAGGTGAAGGTCAGTCAGACTCCACAAGCTAAGAAAGCGAGGAGTAAGTTCACTCCCCTATCCAAATTTGCGTCATTTATAAATTCCATACCGGAGCTGAAATACTTCTGGGCAAATTCGGATATTAAGGCGAGTTCTTCATATCATAAAATTTCAAAAGAGAACTATAAGGCTTTATTATTTAACAGACCGACTGTTAAGAATCGTATAACTACAGGGAATAAAGGATTTTGGGGAGATGACCCAGTTACGATATCAAGTATTAATGAATCGGGAATAAGGATAGAAGCGTTTTTGGATATGAACAGATTTATGCCGTTGGAGGAAGAAACAGAAGTAACGGCTATTGCGGTTATTTGTTTTTATAATCCAATAAAAAGATGGGCTAAGTATTTTATTCTTGATAAACTGATACAGGATAATATCAAAATAGAGTTAGATGAGCTATTTGAAATCAGGCTCCCGTTTACTGAAGAATTGCTGAACAAATACTATTCGTTCCAAAACAGCATACTTTATTTTACTTTTATTACTAAGGATAAAAACGGATATCCGATCAGATTTACAATAAATCATACGTGCGAGTTTGTACATGAATTTTCTAAAAAGGAAAGGAACGCATCATATAAAATTCAGAGGAGCAAAAAGGTTAAGAGGATTAAGGATGATTTGACAGGATATCTTAAAAAGATATTTTACATTGGAAAGAAGGTGTAAGGGGAGGAGATAAAATCCCTCTTGTTTTTGATGAAACTAATCTTCAAATTCCGTTTAACTTTTTTTAACTGAACAGAATTGAAGAAAAATAAGACTATAAGGTTTTTGTTTATATCGGGGACGGTATTTATTGCGGTATTCTTTATTGCGATGGTAATTAATACATACGATTACATTTTAAACGACGCAAAGAAGAACCACCAGATGCAGCAAATGGAAATGGCGAAGGCTGCGGCTTCGGGGATAAGCAATTACATAAGCGGATTGGCTGATGATATGCTTTTTCTTTCAGATTACTCAGGGGTAAAGAGTTTTGATAAGAGGATAATCAAAACAAATGCTGACCTTCTGCTGGATCATTATAAAGATAAAATAGTTAAGACGATTTTTGTTCTGGACGGAGAGGGGCGACCAGTTTATTACACGGGGACGAATCTACCGGCATCAATTTATTACGGGCCTGATTTTGACAGCAAGTCACTTCAAAATGATGTTCCAAAGTTTTTTAAGATTGAGCCGTTTTATGGGAGTAATGTTAAAAGCGGACTGATTTTTGTGATGCTAATGCCGTTCGGAGGAGAGAAGACGGAATTAGGGATGGGCAATAGCGGAGAAGGAAAAGTTGAGAATGGTAAGGGAGAAAACGATGAGAAAGGCAAAAGCGTAAGGAGTAATATTGGAAAAGGTGTTAGCAGAGAGAGTGATGGCGAGGGGGTTTCCAGGAGGGAAGGGTATATTGGTTTTATTGTGAGTTTTGATTCGCTAGTACACAAATATATTGTTCCGCTGAAATTGGGGGAAAAGGATTTTGCATGGATACTGGACGACGGGGGGAGGCTGATCTATCATCCCACACACAAGGATATGCTGTTACGAAGTATTAATGGGACATCGTCGAGTTGTATTAAGTGTCATAATTCTTTTGACGTTCAGAAAGAAATGATTGACGGTAATTCTTCATTTGGGGAATACACGATTGGGAATGAACCGCCGAAGATTATGGCATACGTGCCGATCATTCTGAACGGGGATAAATGGATACTTGCGATATCGACTTTTCTTCCTGAAGTAACTGCAAATTTAAGGGATAAGTTTTCACTGTTTTTCGGATTAGGAATATTAATTCTTTTTGTAATAATTTCATTAGGGACGCTATTATATTTCCAGACGGTAAAAAAGGTTCGTGCAGAAGAATCGAACAGGCATATGGAGCAGAGGCAGAATTTCCTGGATCAGCTTAGCCAGGCTGCACAACTTGCGTCGATTGGGGAGCTGGTGGATAGTGTGGCGCATGAAATCAATACTCCGCTTGGAATAATTTCATCGCATATAGACGCATTAAAACTTCAGAAAGATTACCCGGTGAAGTTTAGCGAGGACCTAGAGGTAATTAAGAACCAGACTAAGAGAATAAATAATTACACAAAAAGTCTGCTGAATTATTCACACAGGATTCCATTCAATCCGAAGCCTGAAAAGCTTACGGATTTGATTGATGAATGTTTATTTCTGTTAAATCCATTGTTCCATTCAAAAAGAATAAGGATAATAAAGAATTATCAGTATGACATGCCTTTGGTTGAAATTGACAAGGGGCAGATTGAGCAGGTGTTCATCAACTTATTTAATAATGCAGCAGATGCGATAGACAATAACGGAGAAATAAGAATTGATGTGATGATTGAAGAGAAAAATATCAGCATAGTAAACCTGGGGGAGATTAAATATGCTGCTATTACAATAACAGATACAGGGATAGGAATACAACCTGAAGATATTAATAATATATTTGAGACGTTCTATACGACAAAGGCAGAAGGAAAAGGGACGGGACTGGGACTGCCGATTTCGAAAGCGATTATATTACGTCATAAAGGAAAAATTGAAGTTTACAGTGAACCGGGAAAGTATACAACATTTAGAATATTTCTTCCTGTTAATATTAATGGACAAAGCGTATGAAACCAAAGATAAAAATATTAGTCCTTGACGATGAAGAAGATATGCTGAGGGGGTTTGGAAAGTTACTTGAGGCGCAGGGGCATAAAGCATACCTTGTTTCGAATGCTACAGCAGCGGCTAAGGTACTTGAGGAGGAAGAGATAGATATTGTTTTTACTGATCTGCTGATGCCAGATATTGACGGGCTGCAGGTACTTGAGCTGGTGCAAAAAAATAATCCATCGATCCCGGTAATAATATTTTCGGCATACGGAACTGTGGACAGAGCTGTGATTGCAATGAAAGCGGGAGCATTTGATTTTATAGAGAAGCCATTTGATGCAGAGAGGGTAACGCTTGTAATCCAGAAAGCGTTGAACCATATACATCTATACAAGGAAAGGAATAATCTTCTTGATCAGCTTGAGGAGAAATTTAAGTTTGACAATATTATCGGAGTGAGTCCTGAGATCAGGAAAATATTTGAGATGGTAGAGAATGTGGCGAAGTCGGAGGCGAATATTCTGATAACAGGAGAAAGCGGAACGGGGAAAGAGCTTGTAGCACGGAGCATACATGCGCACAGCGAACGAAAGACGAGTCCTTTTGTTCCAGTAAACTGTGGAGCTTTTCCGGAGAACTTATTTGAGGCGGAAATTTTTGGTTATGAGAAGGGAGCGTTCACGGGGGCTAATAAGAGGAAGATCGGCCTGTTGGAATATGCGAACGGGGAGACATTCTTTATGGATGAAGTGTGTGAACTTCCGATGCCACTGCAAACTAAATTGCTGAGGGCGATACAGGATAAGCAGATAAGGCATATCGGAGGGAATGAATTAATACAGGTTGATGTAAGAATTATTTCGGCAACAAATGAGAATATCGAGAAGGCATTATCGCAGCAGAAATTGAGGGAAGACCTTTATTACAGATTGAACGTAATTAATATTCATCTTCCGCCGCTGAGGGAAAGGAAGGGAGACATACGTCTGCTTGCTGAAGTTTTTCTTAAGAAGTTTGCGAAGAAGATGCATAAGGATATTACCGGTTTTGCGGTGGACGTACTGGAATATTTTGAAAATTATAAATGGCAGGGAAATATACGGGAGCTTGAGAATGTAGTAGAACGCGCGGTAACGCTTTCGAAGGGGAAGAAAATAACCATAGCAGAACTGCCGACTTATCTTTTCCCGGAAGTTGCTGCGGTGATCTCATTTGATAAACTAAAATTCACGGACGCAAAACAGATTGCGGTTGAGGATGTTGAGAAGAAGTATCTACTTCATTTATTAAAAAAGCATAACGGCAACATTACGAAGATGGCTGAGGATGCGGGGATGACGAGGAGGAACATACACCGGATGCTGAACAACCATAATATTAATACGAATGACTGGAGGAGTTAGGGGAAGCCGTTAGTATAAACCAACGGCTTGATTAATGATTTTACGGCGAAGAGTAGCTCCGCCTCATTTGATTTGAATTGTTTTTTATTTGAGTAGAATCATTTTCTTACTTGATACATAATCATTGACCCTAATTTGATAGATGTAAACTCCGCTAGTGAATCTGGATGCATCGAAAGTAATATCATAAGTTTCTTCAATTTTGTTTTCACTAACAAGAGTGGCAACTTCTCTTCCAAGAATATCGTAAACCTTCAAAGTTACCAATCCGGGTTTAGGTATTTGATATTTTATCGTTGTCGCAGGATTGAAGGGGTTGGGATAATTCTGGTACAACTCATACGTTGTTGGAATATTTTCACCAGCTAAATTAGCGCTCTTATTTATTACATTATTACTACCATTGATAAGATTCTCTGCAATTTCTATTCTCATTTGTACCTCCTCCTCTTTTGAATTTATCCCCTTAATTTCTGATAGAATCTGCGAGGCTGTAGTAAGGTCATTTTTAATATGCAGGTAGGCAAATAATTTTTCAAATCTTGCATTTATTCCATCATAATCCATTTGCGATTTTTTAATAACATCATTATAGAATACTATAGCATCATCAAATCGATTATTTTGTAAATATATATCTCCGATCAGGTTTTTAACCTTTCCGTAATATTTTGTATTACTGGTTAGCAGACTTTCAAAATAATTTGTTATATCGGGTTTTGAATATTTATTCTTTAATAATAATAATCTTGACAGGACAATATTTGCATGATCGTCGTCTTTGATTAGATTCTTGTAAAAATCAATCGCTTCATCAATTTTGCCTTCTTTTTCTAATAATACTCCTTCAAAAAAAATGGGTTTTCCTGATTTCTTCAAAGTAGTAGCAATTAAATTATTATCATTTTTGCTATTATAGGGTGCGCTACAAAGGTCATAAGTAAAACCCGGATCCCAATCGCTATATGATGTTGCATCCGTATATATTTTAGTATCACCACCAAGCCAATTATGAAAACAAGTCAAATAACTATATTCATAAGTACATAGGTTATACACAAGATTATTGCAGATGCTATTAAATGCTCCGGTACCATCATCCTCTCCAACATTAGTATAACTACCCCATCCAGTTCCAATTCCATAACGATTATCCGTTATATGATTATTACAAACCCAGAACTCACTACCGCCTGTACTGGACTGACAACCTCCACCCAAATACATACCCCAATAAAAACCAGTAATATAATTATTCAAAATATCTGGGCAGGTACTGTTACCCAGTAAAATGCCCTGATAATTATGAAGATTTGTTGTTCTTGTTATTGTATTACCCTTAATCCACGGGCTTAATCCTGCTGCTTCGCCATATATTCCATTTTGTTGTGGATCGTCTATTATATTATTAATAATACTTGGCTGTGAATTGTAAATATAAATTCCATTTGAGCAAGTTTCGATATTTGAATTTTGGATTGTAACGTTTGCACCGTTAAGGCATTGAATACCTGCACCATAACTGATGTTAACATAATTAAGATTTGAGCTTGAAGCGGTGGAACCACTAAAAGTAATAATCCCCCAACTGCCGGCAGAAGTACCGCTTGTGGGAGTAAATGTAATGGGATTTGATGAAGTGCCAACAGAATGTAACACCCCATTAACTATTAACGAACAGCCATTAGCAAAACGAAGAGTTGCGCCGGCAGATATTGTAAGTGTAACTCCTGATGCAACAGTAATGTTTTCAGAAATTAGATTGGTGCCTGATAAAGTCATATTTTGTGAAACTGTATATCCCATGGGCCAAAGATTTACTGCTGGATCACCATATAGATTATATTGGCGTCTAAATTCAGACGAAGATAATAATAGTTTAGATTCCATCACAGCTTCACCCATAATATGAGAAAGATTATTATATTGAGCCTCGAGTATGTACTGATCTACACAACCAAAAGAATTTGGATCACTATCTCTTGTTGAAGCCAATACACCGATTGCTCCTCTGTTAGCAAGGTTGACTAAGACTTCAGCGAGACAATTTCCGTATTCATCAAAATCACCAGTCTTACAACAATTGAAAATCATGAAGGGATATAGGCTGTTATTTAATCTACTATCGATACAATTGGTATTACTTGGACAATCATTATCCTTATGTAAATAAAATATATCTCTCCCGCAGCCTTCATCACTATTTAAGGTATTCCATTCACCATGATCTTCAAAAACAAGAGTATGTATTCCATTACTAGCATTTAAATGATTTAAAAGCCAATCATTTAGCAAGGGTGCCCCACATAGAGAGTCGGAAATATCATATGTTGTAGTTGCAAAACTTTGGCCAAAGATTGAAGCTTCGGAACTGTTTACAACTGAATTATAACCATTATAAGCCCTATAGGCATAATATTTCTGATAAGATGCAGGGATTGTTTCAATCATTTGTTTCATAGCAGCATCTGAGCCCCAATGCTGCAAAGCCCATGGATGAGATGAAATAAACATACAATTATTATTCCAACTTCCATTTGAATTAGATTCATAGCTTATTATTTTATTTACAACATTGCTTAATTCAGTTTCATTTCCTATAGAAATTCTGCCATACATTACATCTTGTAAGTCATCTGAATCGCCTCCAGTGCATGCATAATAATAATCACCACCTTGCTCAAGGCTGGAATAATATGGTGAAACATTACTGGGAGGATAAGCAGCAGGCAGCATTACGTTTCCGTTATCATCCTTAGCATCTCCAACCAGACAAATATATCCCAAATGCCCATCACCTGTATGATTCGCTTTACCTTTATTAAAAACAGAATCAATAAAGTCACGAATACTAATATAATTATTTGCAGGGGATGGAGTCCGCGGATAATCTGCATAAATACTATCCAATAATACAATCGCAACATCATACCCATTAAAATCTCTCCTGTGATTTGCCAATATTGTTAATGAATTGCTATTATAAAGGCTTGAGTGAGTAATAATTAAATAATCCACAGGAATTGCATTTGTTCCTTTAAGTGTACTTAAATCAGTTACTCTGATTACACTTCCAGAAGTAATCCTTTCCGGCGAAGCCTTGCTGAGCTGGTTATTTTTTATTGTATTCGATATTTTAGTTGTTGCGTTAATTCCGCTGGGTTCATAATTAAGAGCAATGTGATGCATCATGCCCCGGAATATTCCAAGTTCTTTGTTTACAGGTGAAGTAGAATTAACAAAAGAAAGACTTATGTTAAAATTGGTATAGACTTTTATACTCTTGCTTGCTGGGCTAAATTGAATTGGATAAATAGCAACCCTTGCTACTTTTTGTCCGCGTACATAGCCAGTTTCAATAATCTCACCATACTTCCCCGGGAAATCTGAATTTGCTGAATAAACAGATTTATCTTCCTCAAATACAAGAATACGTTGATCAGTACCGTCAGGTAATTTTTTCTTCTCATATCGAGGTGCCGGCGGAACATTATAATTTGCAAATTGAAGTTGATTAGAAGGTGAAACAGAAATAGAAACATTATCACAGTCAGGTATTGCGATCAGCTTAGTCATCATTGGTATTTGAGGCGAACCTTCTTTAATCATTAATTCGCCATCCGGAATTGAAAGACTTTGGTAGCCCGTGACACCAATTTTTTGATCTGAAGTTTGCATTCCGTTGATTTGAACATTGAAGGACACATTGCTGTTATTTGAAGTAGTCAGAATGGTTGCAGGTTTAGTATAGGTCGGCTGCAAGAAAGGAACCCAGGTTGATTGTGCAAATGTTTGCAGGGTAATAATAATAGTTAGACAAAATATGTAGAATAAATAACGTAGCATTTTAAATCTCCTTATGAATTTATTTTTTATAAATTTACCAAGTCGGACATTGCTAGGTTAAATACCTTCTTAATTTAAGGCGGTATGTATATTTGAAATAACATTCTCAGAGAACCTCTACCGAATAAGCAACATCTTTTTAACAATACCTTGTGATGGTGTTGTTAAACGATAAAAATATACTCCGCTGGCAGCTTTACCAGGGTTCCAATTTATTTTATAAGAACCAGAATTTTGTACTTCATTCACGAGTGACGCAATTTCCTGACCAAGGATGTTGAAAATCTGAAGCTTTACTTGCTGCTTTTTAGTAAGTTTATATTCAATAATGGTAGCTGGATTAAAAGGATTCGGGTAATTTTGATATAATTCGATTTCTTGTGGGATAGAAGTAGAATGAATCGATATATCTTTAACACCAGATATGCCACCATTAGTAGTCTTGAAAATACCCTCTCCACCAGTTGCCCAACCTGTGTTTTCATTAAGGAAATATAGGTCCGTCAATCCCTGAGAAGGAATATTCTGTCTAATCCATGTGTTACCACCATCGGTAGTTCTTGTTATTGATGAACTTCGATTTCCATAATTATAACTAGCTATCCATCCTGTATATGCACTACTAAAAAAAATATTAGTTGAATATTCCGGATATGTACTTCCGCAGGGTGTCCAATTAGCTCCGCTATTCGTAGTTTTATATGTTTTACTTATCCCGTTGGAATCTCCGATCATCCAACCTAATTGCTCATTTACAAAGTAACAAGAAGGGGATGATAATGAAGGGATATTTTGTGCATTCCAACTATTACCACCATCGGTAGTTTTTATTATACTACCAATCCATCCTATATTTTCATTTATAAATTGTATCCTGCCTAAATTACCAGTGCTAATATATAAAGGTATCTTATTCCAAGTATTCCCCTTATCAGTTGTTTTTAATATTGTCCCCTTAGTTCCTGATATTAATCCGGTTGAGTCATTCACAAAAATTATTGAATTAAACCAATCCAAAGAATCAAATGCATGTTTTATCCAAGTTTGTCCACCATTGATCGTTTGTAAAATAAGTGCACCAACTAAGGGCCATATTCCATTTGTTATTCTACCTACTGCAAATACATTTTGATTATCTATAGCATATACCGAATAAAAAAACAAACTATCGTTTTGATACAGCTTATTCCAGTTTAAACCTGAATCCTTAGTATTAAAGATTACCCCACTATCGCCTACTGCCCAACCAGTGTTTTCATTTTGAAAATAAATGGAAGTGAATACAAATGTTTCTTGCCTTTGATTAATCCAGTTATTACCTGCATCAGTTGTTCTGTAGATTATGCCTGTTCCTCCTACAAACCAACCGTAATTCTCGTCAGAAAATCTTACCTTAAATAAGGCATCAATTGTGATCTGATTTGAATTTATCCTTGTCCAATTTTTCCCTCCATCGGTGGTATGCAATATATATCCATTCCCGGTAGTCCAACCTGTTAAAGTATCAGTAAAAAATACAGAGTATCCATTGCCATCTATGCTATCGCGCAACCAGGAATTTCCTCCGTCGGTAGTTTTTAAGAATACTCCTCTATCTCCAACAATAAACCCATCGTTTTTATCTATAAAGGTAATATCATCAAGATTGGAGTATATCTTAGGCATAATAATTTGTTCATTCCACTGCCAGGATCTCCCACAATCGGTTGTTTTATATATTTCATTACCATAGTATCCATATCCTATTAAAAAACCCGTCTTCTTATCTAAGAAAGTAACAGCATTGAACTGAAAAACATCTAAATAAAGTCCGATATAATCATCTATGGAACGAGTATCCCAACTGCTGCCCCCATTTGTAGTTCTTAAAATTACACCATCTTCACCAAAGACAAAGCCAGTATCTGTATCAACAAACCAGACAGAGTTATAAGGTAACGTAGTATCTGTTTTTACTTCATGCCATGTGTTTCCTCCATCCCCGGTTTTAAGTAAAACATTATTATTACTGCTATAAGTTCCTCCTGCAGCCCAGCCATTTAATTCATCTATAAAGTAAACACTGTTTAACTGAATGTCTGTTCCACCTGCATGATGCTGAACATCCCAGCTATTACCGCCATCTGTTGTTTTTATTACAGTACCAAAATCGCCGACTGCGATAGCGGTATTATTGTTAAATACATAAATGTCTCTCAGAGTATTGCCCTGCGGTTTAGGGTATTGCCATTTCCAGCCGTTGGCATCTGCTGTTTGTGCAAATGTATGAGTAAAAAAAGGGGATAAGGAAAGGAGAAGGAAGAAAAATAAGTAGAATTTATTCATAACAACCTCAAATACTTTATCAGAGAATTAATCAAGGATACTATGATCAATAATAAAACATATATAATACGAAATCAAAAAGAAATTTGGAAAATGGATTAAGTGTTTTTTGCTTCTTAAATACTGCTTCGCCAATTGAGTCACATTTGATATTATATTGATTAATAAAAATGCGACTGTATTTTGATTTCCGGATAAATAACATAATTGTATAGAATTTAAAATGATATGGTAACGTTACCTTTTTTTTTAGTAATATTACCCTTTTTTTTATAAATGTCCTTATTTTGTTAAATATTTGCAATAATTAGTAGTAAAATCAGAAGATAAAGAAGAGGAAATTAAGGAAAAAATCAATTGATTTGCTATCAGTTAGGGGTGAAAATAGTAATGTTACGATATTCGGGGGAATGGGTGTATTACCAAAGTCAAAATGTCAGCAGTAATATTTATTCATTAAGCACTCTTCAGAGGTTTGCTCAATAGTACCTTGAACATTAATTAAATCTAGATAAGTTTTAATTAAAAGAAAATTTATTAAATCGAAAACCAAATGACATAATTATCAGATAGGAACAAGAATGGGTGGGACATGGGGAGTCACGGGTGTGACATTAATGTCCCACTATTTTTTCTCGTCATTATTTAAAACCCTCTTTTTGAACTGTATTCACATATTCTACTGATTTAAATACTGGTATAAAAATAGATTGTGTTTAGGAGCATAGAACTGTCTTAACGGTATGTTTTATATTACAGTTATAAGAAAGAAAGGTTTCCATCACACGTTTATTGATAACGGTGAAAAGATCAACTTTTAAAATGGATACAGAATGAGCGAAAATTTACATAGCAGAAGATCTTTTATTACATCAATTCTAACATTCGGAGCAGCGGGGCTTTCGGCTTCGATCATTTATCCAATTATTAAATATTTAACACCACCCAAGCAAAGAGAGGTAGAGGTTTCGAGCGTATCGGGGGGGAAGATTAAAGATATGGAGAATGATTCATTTAAGATTGTCCGATTCGGAAACAAGCCAGTAATATTAATCAAAACGGATAAAGGAGATTTTAAAGCACTTTCTGCACAATGCACTCACCTTGACTGCACGGTACAATATAAAAAGAGTGAAGGGGTTATCTGGTGTGCATGCCACAACGGTAAATATGATCTGAACGGAAGAAACATTTCCGGACCTCCCCCAAGACCATTGGATCCATATTTGGTCAATATAAAAGGGGACGAAGTATTCATATCTAAAAAGGCATAATAGTGAAGAAGTATTTTACGCAGACATATAAATGGTTAGATGAGCGACTTGATCTTACAAGTCTATCACATTTTATTGAGAAGAAATATGTGCCAGTCCATTCACATTCGATATGGTATTATTTCGGGGGGGTATCACTTTTTTTCTTTTTAATACAGGTGCTGACGGGAATTTTGCTTTTGTTTTATTATAAAGGAAGCGCAGACCTTGCGTTTGAGAGCATACAATTTATAATGTCGAAAGTACAGTTCGGGTGGCTGATCAGATCGATCCATGCATGGGCGGCAAACTTATTTATACTTTCGGTTTTCATACATATGTTCAGTGTATTTTTTGAAAAATCGTACAGGAGACCGAGGGAGCTGACATGGGTAACGGGAGTATTGCTTTTTTTCATGACATTAGCTTTTGGATTCAGCGGATATTTATTACCCTGGAACAAGCTGGCATTTTTTGCGACGAAAGTAGGAACTGACATTGCGGGAAATGTTCCAATTGTCGGCAATATAATGAAAGGATTTTTAAGGGGAGGGGATGATGTAACGGGAGCGACCTTATCGAGGTTCTTCGGATTTCATGTGGCATTATTTCCCGGAATATTTACAATACTGCTGGTAATTCATTTAGTAATGGTACAGCGGCAAGGGATGAGTGAACCGCTGGAAATAGAAAATGCACCTCAAGCGGAAAAGAAATCCATGCCGTTCTTTCCAAATTTTATGCTGCGTGATCTTTTGCTTTGGCTTATCGTTTTGAATGTACTTGCTATATTAGCTGTTTTCTTTCCTGCCGATCTTGGGGAAAAGGCAGATCCATTTTCATCGGCGCCTGCAGGCATTAAACCGGAATGGTATTTCCTTTTTATGTTTCAGACATTGAAGTACATACCGGCAAAGATATTTATTATGGATGGCGAGCTGTTAGGGATTTTACTTTTCGGGTTAGCAGGATTGTTGTGGATGCTAGTTCCTTTCTGGGATACGCAAAGCAGCAAGGGGTTAAGAAACAGGAAAATAAATTACATAGGATTATTTGCCGTTGGATTTATTATTGTATTAACTATCCTTGGGTGGGTATCATGAAAAGGAAGCTATTGTTAATTATTCCAATTTTCTTTTTTTATTTTAATCCATCGAATGTACTTGCGGCAGACGATCAATGCTACACATGCCACAGCGCTTTGGAAGATAAGGAATCTAAATTATTCGCAGGAGATATTCATTTTAAGAAAGGTATTTCGTGCAGCGGATGCCACGGCGGGGATAATAGTTCTGAAGATAATGAAGTTGCAATGAGCAAGGCGAAAGGATTTATAGGCGTCCCCAAAGGGGATAAGATAACCGAGGTATGCGCAAAATGCCATGCAAGTGAGAAAATGATGAAGAGCTTCGGTTCAAAGCTTCCTGTAAATCAATATGATAATTTGATAAACAGCGTACACGGGAAATCATCGACGGTGAGTTCCACAAGAATAGTAAATTGCACAACCTGTCATACTGCGCACGGGATAAAATCAGTAAAGGATCCCCTCTCCCCTGTTTATGCAACTAACATTCCGAAGACCTGTTCGAAATGCCACGGGGATGCTAATTATATGAGGACTTACAATCCATCGCTTGCAATAGATCAGTACACAAAATATCTAACAAGCGTTCATGGGAAGCTGAATTCCAAAGGCGATCCTAAACCTGCACAATGCGCAAGCTGCCACGGGAGTCATGATATAAAACCCGTTAAGGATATAAAATCAAAAGTATACCCTGTAAATCTTCCTTACACGTGTTCGAAATGCCATTCGAACAAAGAATACATGGCGCAATATAAAATTCCAACAGACCAGTTTGAGAAATATGCCCGCAGTGTGCATGGCAAAGCGTTATTGGAGAAAAATGATCCGGGCGCGCCCGCATGCAACAGCTGTCATGGAAACCATGGCGCGGCACCTCCGGGAGTAGAATCAATATCCCAAGTATGCGGAACATGCCATGCATTAAATGCAGAATTATTTTCGGGAAGTCCTCATAAAGCGGCATTTGAAAAGAAGGGTTATCCTGAATGCGAAACATGTCATAGCAATCATGAAATAGTTACAGCAACAAACAAAATGCTTGGAGTGGATAAGGGCGCAGTTTGCTTCAGATGTCATCAAGATCAAAACAGCAATGGATATAAATCATCTTTAATGATGAGAAGTTTAATTGACAGTCTGGATGACACAAAGCAGAGCGCAATAGTTTTAATAAATGAAGCAGAACAGAAAGGGATGGATGTTACCGAAGTTAAATTTAAATTAAGGGACATTAACCAAGTAAAGCTTGAGACACGCACACAGGTTCATTCATTTGATCCGAAAAAGTTTAAGGATATAGTTGACAAGGGATTAGTTATAAGCGCAGATGCAACAGCTGATGCAAAGCTTGCAATACATGAATATTATTTCAGGAGAGTAGGGCTTGGCGTTTCAGTTTTCCTGATAAGCCTGTTAGCGTTTGGTCTTTTTCTTTTCTTAAGGAAAATAGAGAAGAAATAAACGTATCAAATGAATTGGTTATGGAAACAAAAACGACAGATAATGAAGTTAAACTAATATGGGAGCGGCTTAAGGAGTTTGACTCACGACTTTATGAGATAGAAAAGCATCTTGCCATTCAGAATTATGCCAGAACAAAAGAAGAAGAGATAATTGAGGAGAGACCGCACAAGAAGACAATTGAGTCGATTGAAAAAGATGATGTGTTAGAATACAGAATAGGACAATTCTGGTTTGCGAAGATAGGAATTCTTGCATTTGTTGTGGGGATAATGTTTGTATTAACTTTGCCCCATGAAGATCAGCCAAGGTTACTACCTGCAACGGCCGGAATTGTACTTTCTTTATGTTTTTTGCTTATACCCAAATTATTTAAATCAATACTTCCCCAGTTATCAGGATATATAGTAGGGGGAGGGTTGGTGCTTTTATATTTTACTGCATTGCGAATTCACTTTCTAGAGAAAGATCCGTTAATTGAAAGTGTGGGGACTGCGTTAATATTCCTAAATGGTGTTTTTATTCTGAGCCTTTTTATTGCGCTGAAGAGGGAGTCAGTTTATTTAACCAACCTAAGCATAGTGCTTGGATATTTGACAGCGATACTGGGAGAAAATCCTTATTATATATTTACATGGATAACATTAATCGCGGCGGCGAGTGTTTGTATTAAGATAAAATATAAATGGGAGACTTTTCTTTCGCTCAGTATTTTTTTAGCATACCTTACTCATTTCATTTGGTTCATTAACAATCCCCTCCTTGGTCATGAGCTGATGTTTGTTACTGGGACTAAAGCGAATATTCTATTTCCATTTTTATATTTTATTATATTTTCTTTAGCATATACTATCCGGAGAGATGGGGCGGGAGAACCATTCATCAAAATATTTAATACTGCGAGCAACTCCATCTTTTTTTATATTCTGCTAGTTGGATTAACGGTGGGGGGGAATAACTCAGATCTGTTCGGAATAACATTCACGCTTGCCTCAATATTGTTCATGAGTTTTTCAGTTTTCTTCTGGTTAAAGGAGCAGAGCAAAATACTTACTTTCATTTTAGCGATGACAGGATATCTTGCATTAAGCACAGCGATAGTTTATGAATTCAGAATACCCAATGCATTCATTTGGTTATGCTGGCAAAGCCTGATAGTAATATCGACCGCGGTATGGTTTAAATCCAGGTTTATTATAACAGCTAATTTTTTCATATACATCATAATACTGATATTTTATCTTTTGCTTGCGAACGGATTCAGCTATGTGAGTTTAAGCTTCGGAGCGGTTGCATTGACCACGGCACGTATTCTAAAATGGAAGCAGAATATGCTTGAGCTGAAGACAGAGCAGATGAGGAATTCATATTTAATAATTACGCTTCTATTTATTCCATTTGTTTTGCACAATATTATGCC
>PLLW01000077.1 GCA_003141435.1 Ignavibacteriales bacterium | reverse complement strand
ATAGTTGCTTTTGGAACACGGTGCACCCATCCGGAATTCAAATCTGCACCAAATGCAGATACGGTCGGACCTACATATGCTGCTGCAGCATCCTTAGAAAGCTTTTGCAATGTAGTTTGTAGGTCATTCTGCGGAAAGAGATTAAATGTAAAAAGTATTGCGAATAATATCAAAAGATTTGGTTTCATTTCAGATCCTATTTTTATTATCTAATGTTATTTAATATATTTTAAGCTATCCAACCTGTTTGTGCTAAGCGATAACACTTTTATGTTATTTTTAATAACGTAACAAAAAATATTTTATCTATTGACTATCTAATATTTTATGAATTTACTCAAAATTGTGGATATTTTAATAAATAGAATAATATTTTTGTTTTACTAAACAAATCAAAATAGGAATTTATTGGCTGGCGAGTTAAAAGAGCTTTGGAGAATAATTAAACAGCTTGATAAGAAAGTAATTATTGTTTTCATTTCTGTAGCTGTTCTTCAAACTATCTCGTATTACCTTACTTCCCGCAGGTTTTTCAGGTATAACTATTTTGAACAGCTTCAGTTCGATAAAAATGTATTCCTGTATGAATATATTTATTGGTTCGTCGGAGATTTTTTTACATTATTTGTTCTACCTCTGCTCATAATTAAGCTTTTACTGAAAGGGAGTTTGACCGGATATGGTCTTAGGGTCGGGGACTATAAAATCGGTCTGAAATATTCCTTCATTTTCCTCGTTGTTATGGTTCCAATTGTATGGTTCGCTTCGGCTAACGGGGATTTTATTGATACTTATCCTCAGCTTAATGATGTGCAATATTCATGGAGCATTTTCCTGGTTTTTGAGTCAGGAATTCTGTTGTATATGATAGCCTGGGAATTCATTTGGCGGGGATTTATGCTCTTCGGGCTTGAAGAAAAATTCGGGTATTATGCCGTCCTCATCCAGATGATCCCTTTCCTCATACTTCATAATGGAAAACCTGCCGCAGAAACATTTGGAGCTATTGTCGCAGGACTTGCACTCGGCATACTTGCATTAAAAACCCGTTCTGTATTATATTGCATCATCACTCATGCCGGTGTAATGTTTAGCATCGATTTGGTTTCTACTCTCCGTTTTCGTGCAGATGCGTATGGAACTGGATTGAATTCATTAAGTAAGATATTTAAGATAATTTTTTAAAGGAATAATCAAATGAGATTTTCTCTTAATATTGACCATATTGCAGTTTTAAGAAATGCGCGTGCAGAGACACAGCCCGATCCGGTTACAGCTGCCTTGTTAGCTGAACAGTCAGGAATCGACGGTATCGTCGTCCATCTTAGGGAAGACCGCAGACACATAAATGAAAGAGATGTTCGCCTCCTAAGGGAACTCCTAACTACTAAACTTGATCTTGAAATGGCGGCTACTGATGAAATAATAAAGATCGCCTGCGATATTGTTCCTGAACTTGCTACCATAGTTCCTGAGAAAAGACAGGAACTTACTACTGAAGGAGGTATCTCTGTTATTGATAATATTATTAGACTAAAGAGTGCCATCAAGGATCTCCATAATGCAGATGTTGAAGTGTCCTTATTTATCGAACCCGATATCGATCAGATTGATGCAGCCGCCGAAATAAACTCAGATTATATCGAAATTCATACCGGTGTATTTGCTAATGCCATTTCTGAAGAAGAACAGTTTGATGAACTCGAAAAAATACGGCTTGCCGCAAAACATGCAAAGAAACTTGGTTTAGGGGTTAATGCCGGGCACGGATTAAATTACCAGAATATAAAAATATTCAAAGAACTAACGGATATTGATGAGGTAAGTATTGGGCAGGCTGTTATTGCTCGTGCTGTTTTTGTCGGCTTGAATGAAGCCATTAAGGAGATGATAAATTTAATCAGATAGACTGAATTAAATAGGTTCTATCATCTCCTTTAAGTGGGCTCAGATAAAATGTCTAAAAAAATTGAATCTATAACAACTCTGCTATATAAATATTTTCTGTTGTTCCCCATCGTTCACCTCTCTGTGTCCCTTTAGGTGAAGGAGCCTCCATTGTAAAATGCATGTTTGTTTTGGTATTTACTTTAGACTTTATTATTACCCCTTTAGTGATATCAAAATAAATTTTGCCTGATGCGGTTATAACTGGTTTTGAAAAATCATAGGAAACACCTTGATTAACTGCTTTATTATTACCGCTTATAACTGTTTTTATGCTGCCATCAATAATTGCAATTTTATCATCCACAAGTTTTTCCAGACTTGCAATTTTGTAAACGTTCTGTGTTTCCAGCTTGAAAACCATAGCATCAGTTGGTTGTTGTGTGATTGACCATGTAGAATCTTTTGCAATGCTATGATCAGGTATCTGCCTGAATATCTGAATGAACAAAGGACGGAGTATTCCATTTGTAAAATTTGTTTTTAATACATCTTTCTGCTCTGAATTCATTGCCTTGGCTTTAATATTTATCTCAAAAAACTTATTGACGATTTTATCAATACGCATTATTTCAAGTATCTCACCTATCTTAGAAATTCTGATGCTGAATGGATTTTTTATAAGAGCTTCATATTGCGAATATTTTATCTTGTCTGCAGAATCCTTAACTGTTCCTGATTCATATGTCATTTTTTTCCCATCCATCCATGCATCGATTTTAATTGAACTTATTACTGTACTTATTTCAATTGTTCCCTCTTGATCAGTTTCTAAAGGAGATAATTCAAGAATATAAACGCTGTTCTGTTTAAAATTTTGGTTCCTTGTAGAATCTGTTTTCATCGTCTCGATATCTGAAGAGATTATACTGATCCTATATTGATATTTCTTCCCCTTTTCAAAAACATACTTCAGTGAAAAAGGTTCATTGGGATTTGAAACCGGGACAGTTTTTATTTCAGAGGTATCTGTCGCAAATTGATTCTTATTGGTTAATGGTTTCTCTTCCTTTTTTGAACATCCTGCAAATAGGATAGATAAGGTAATTATGTATAAAAATATACTCTTCATTTTCAGACCCTTATATGGTTAGGATTAAAATAGTTAAAATTTGAAAAAGTTACAGTGTATTGAAACAAAATTAACAATAATATTAAGAATTACCTCAATAAATATTTTAACCAGCGCGGAGGGCAGTAACTATATTCATTCTTGCAGCCCGCTCGGAGGGTAGGAATCCTCCCAGAATACCCATTATCAACGCGAATATTAAAGAGTTAATTATAATTGAAGGGGATAAAGCAAACGAAAATGCAAGCTCAGAGAATGATGAAAAGTTAATTGTAGAAATAGAGAAGAACTGAAGGAATGAAGCAAGTGCTAATCCTATAGCGCCTCCAATAAGTGATATTGCCAGTGATTCGATAAGGAATGAACCCAAAATGCTTCTTCTCCTGAAACCTAATGATCTTAATGTACCAATCTCTACTGTTCTGTTTGCAACTGCCGAGTACATCGTTATCATCGCTCCTATAGTTGCACCGAAACTGAATATAACGGTTATAAATATTCCTAATATTCTTATGAATGTAGCCAGGAATGCCGATTGTTTTTCATAATACTGTGTCTCTGTATCATACTCAAATTGCTGCAGTCTTCTGTCTGAATCAAATGCTTTCTTAAAATCATCAGATTTATTTATATCAGCCAGTTTCAATGTGATCGAAGAGCATGTGCTTCCGCGGTTAAATGCACCTAACAGTTGAATAGCATCCCCCCACAGCTCCGAATCAAATCCGCTGCCGTTTGAAGTAAACACCCCAACTACGCTCCAATAATCACCTGCTAATTTAACTTTGCTGCCGACCTGCGCATCAGGAAATCGCTTGTGGAGAGATTCTCCCGCAATCAGTTCCCTTAATCCGAAATTAAACATCCTTCCTTCAACAATTTTTACCTGTGGACGTATTTGCATTCCAACTTTACCAATCCCTCTAACTGTTACATTGCTCAACTCGCCTGAACCTTTGGAAATATTAATTATCACCACAGGTTCATTTGTTATCAGCTGGGTGCCGTCCGGATTCTTACCGATATCGGGGAGTGTCCTTATTACATTCTGCGTTTCAGGATCGATGATGCTGGATATTTCACCGTTAGCTGCTTTCCTTGTGATTTTTAAGTTATCCGGTGAGCCCGTTGCAACCAAGGTCTTTTCTACTCCGTGTGCCATCATCAGTACTGCGGCAAACACAAAAACTACTAACGATATGCCGGATATCGTGATCACTGTCGTAAGCTTCTTAGCCTTAAAACTTCTGAAGGTATATTTTAATGGTATTTTCATTTGTAAATCCTTATAAATTATCCTACGAACCGGAAACCCTCAACTATCTTTGTATTAAGCACGCGCTGTATCGGGAAAATTGATGCCGCTATACCGATAAACAATGCCGCGCTTACCGCGAGTATTAAGGTTATAGGTTCAATATAGAACACCGGGAAAAATGTTTTGGGTATGAACTTCTCAAACGATGCTACAATGGGAAATACTAATGCCAGTCCTACAAAACTTCCAAGACATGCAATGAACATTGATTCTCCCAGAATCAGACCTATCATATGAAACCCGGAAAATCCAAGCGTCTTAAAAACAGCATATTCCCTTGTCCTTTCCCTTGAAGCCATTATCATGGTATTTCCTAAGACAAGCATGATTATTCCAATTATCATAAACGACATCACATTCATAGCCGTAATGATCGCACTGGTTGATGCAAGGAAACCCTGGTTGAATGCACGCTCAGTTTCAGTTTTTGTTTCAGCGGGGGAGTTCTTGAATAAAGCATCCACCTTTTCAGATATGGTTGCCGATTGCGTTTGGTCCTTTATCTTTATAATATACCATCCTACATCATTAGCTCTTCCGGGCATTTCCTTTGTCATTCTTTCATTAAGGTATTCCCAGTGGAAGAACATCTGGGTTCCGTCTGTTGTTTTATATTTGGGTTGATATATCCCTCTTACAACAAAATCCCATTGACCCGGATAAATATCCCCATCCATTGTAATAATATCACCCAATTTAAAATTATATTTCTCTGCTATGTCTTTTCCCACGACACACGAATTACGCTCTTTATTATAAACATCTAACTGGTCTTTCGGAACAGCATACTCAGGGTAAACATCAAGCATATTATCACCTACAGCCATCCTGGCAAAGAAATTGTTCTTATCTTTGTAAGTGCCTCCGAACCAATTAGCAAATGATACTTCCTGTACTCCGGATATCCCTTCAATTTTCTGTTTGTAGGAGTAGGGGAGCGGGAAAATAAAAGAAACCGAGTGCCGTGTAATCATTCTATCGGCAGCAGCAGCTTCCACGCCCACATACCATGCTGTAACGACTGTCCGCAATAAACCGAATGCAATTACGGCAATTGCAATTCCAAGAATTGTTAAGGAAGACCTGAGTTTATGCCTTAAAGTATTTTTATAGATTAGCTTTAATATTCTCATACTCTACTCCTTCCGTAAGGTCTCCTTTATCAAGATGGCGGATTATCCTTGCGCGCTGCGCAGCATGGGGGTCATGCGTAACCATCATAATTGTTTTTTTGAATTCCTTGTTTAGTCGTTCCATAAGAGTCAGGATTTCTTCTGCGGAAGTCCTGTCAAGATCACCGGTGGGTTCATCAGCAACAAGAAGTATCGGGTCAGTAACAATAGCACGTGCTATTGCGACTCTCTGTTCCTGTCCACCCGATAACTGTTTTGGGTAATGATGTATGCGGTCTCCCAATCCTACAATTTCCAATGTTGTTTCAACATGCTTTCTTCTCTCAGCCTTGGAAAGTTTAGTAAGCAATAGGGGTAACTCTACATTTTCAAATGCCGTTAAGACAGGTATTAGGTTATAGAATTGAAACACAAACCCCACGCTGGCTGATCTCCATTTAGCAAGTGCCGACTCTTCAAGAGAGGCAATCTCAGTTCCTGCAACAATTAATTTCCCTTTAGTAGGTCTGTCAATCCCTGCTATCAAATTCAGGAGTGTTGTTTTCCCTGAACCCGATGGACCCATAAGGCAAAGGAATTCTCCTTCATTTACTTTGAGTGAAATATTATGGAGGACAGATATTTCAAGACTGTCGCGCCAATATGATTTTGAAACATTCTGAACATCGATGATTTCAGACATTATTACTCCGTAAATAAAAATTATTAACTGTTACAGACAATTAGAGCTTATTGAACTTTTACTTTAATTCCGTTTTTAATCTGATCTGTAATTTTATCTATTACCTTATCCCCATCAGAGATTCCGGAAGTTATTTCCAGATAAGCATTGAATTTTCTTCCGATGGTTACCGGTACTTCAATTGCTTTTTCATCTTTTACTAAATATACAACATCTCTCCCGTCCCTCTTTGCGACGCTGGTCATAGGAACGATCAATGCCGGCTTTTCATCTTTGACTTCATCTTTCGGTTTATCCGATAAAAATAGAACTTTTGCGCTCATTTCGGGAAGCACGCGTTCGTCATAATGCTTGAAACCAACTTTTACCATTACGGTTGCTTTAGAACGGTCGGCGGTAGGAATGATTTTAGACACATATCCTTCATAACTTTTATCCGGGTATGCATCGAGTACTATATCGCTCTGCTGGTTTACTTTTATTTTTTCAATGTTTGATTCCGAAACGTCTGCTTCAACTTCAAGAGAACTCATATCTGCCATAGTAACAATAGCCGCTCTTGAAGTAACGCTTGCGCCCAGAGGAGAGACAATCTCTCCTATATCCGCATTCTTAGTAAGCACAGTGCCGTCAAACGGGGCACGGATAAGCATATTCTCAACAGCTATTTCCTGCGAGCTGATATTTGCTTTGGCTACATCCATAGATGCCAGCACCCTCAGATATCTTGCTTCTGCGGCATCGACCTCCATTTTAGTTGCGGAGCCGGTTTTCAGTAATGCCTTTTCCCGGTTATAACTATTTTCTGCATCTTTAAGATCGGCTTTTGTTAGTAAAAGATTTGCTTTCGCCTGATCAAGCAGAGCGCGTATATCATTATCTTCAAGTCTGCCGATTATCTGTCCTTTTTTTACTTTATCGCCTTCTACAACACCAAGCCAGATAAGGCGTCCTGTTCCTTTGGAAGCTACCGCAGCTTTTCTTTGAGCTACTATGTAACCGCTTGCTGTAAGAGAAGCATTTGTCTGTGAAGGGGATTGAGTAACGGCTGTTGTCAGTTTTACTTCTATCCCTGTTGTGAAAGTAGACCGAAATGTAAAAAATAATATAACAGCTACAACGACTAGTCCGGTCACTGTTCCTATTATCATGTTTCTGTTAGAATCAGGGTTACGCGATTTCTCTGATCTGTCTATTTTAAGTTTTGAAAGGTCTGCGTCTTTTGCTTCCATTTGTTGAACTTTTGATTTTATTGAATGAATAAGGAATATACTGGAACAAGGACAGAATTATGAAAATCGTAATACGAAAAATAATACAAAACTTTGTAGAATTTGCAATACTAATCGGTGAAATATATAATATTACCGGTAAAACCTAATGTATTTCATGTCAGAATCTCTTTCTTTTTTTTACAAAATATTTCTCTTCGCACACTGAATCGAGCGCATTTCGAGCGCATTTGGTGCGCATTTCCTAACTCAATATATACTGTATTAATATTGACCCTTCTTACTACTTACCTCCTGTACGATATTCCCCTCAGTTTGATTAGCATCTTCAATTTCAAGCCATACGATATGCTTGAATTGCCTCAAACATCTCGTACGATATCCCCCCATGTTCTATTATCCTGTAAATCCTCAACTCGTACGATTGGGTTGATCTTTCCCAAAATCCTCATATCACATTAAAAATCCTATTATCCCATATTTGCAGATAAAATTGATATTAAAAGCTACATTTCCTAATTTTACTTGCTCAATTCTAATTTTTATTTAAAGGAGTTTACTAATGGCTGTTAAAGTAGGTATAAATGGATTTGGTAGAATAGGCAGACTTGTTTTTAATGCACTTGTTGATAAAGGTCTTCTTGGAAAAGAAGTTGACGTTGTTGCAGTTGTTGATATAGTTACAGATGCAAAGTATTTCGCCTATCAATTAAAATATGATTCTGTGCACGGAAGACATAAAGGTGAGATTACAACTGAAAAAAGCTCTCCCGATCTTAAGGATGATGATGTCTTCGTGATTAAGGGACATAAAGTAAGATGCATCATGGCAACTAAAGAACCTTCCCAGCTTCCCTGGAAAGAGCTCGGCGTCGATTATGTAATTGAATCGACAGGTTTATTTACAGATTCCGAGAAAGCTAAAGGTCACCTGGTTGCCGGTGCTAAGAAAGTAATTATCTCTGCACCCGGTAAAGGAGATGTCAAAACAATTGTGCTCGGCGTTAATGATAATGAATATGATCCTGCCAAGCATAATATTATTTCTAATGCTTCATGTACTACAAACTGCCTTGCTCCTGTAGTTCATGTTCTTCTGAAAGAAGGTATCGGCGTAGAAACAGGAATTATGACGACAATTCACTCTTATACCGCAACTCAGAAAACTGTCGACGGTCCTTCCAAAAAAGACTGGAGAGGCGGAAGAGCTGCTGCTATAAATATTATCCCTTCAACAACCGGTGCTGCAAAAGCTGTCGGTGAGGTTCTTCCTTCTACTAAAGGAAAACTTACCGGTATGTCATTCAGAATACCAACTGCTGATGTTTCTGTTGTCGATTTAACATTCCGCTCTGTAAAAGATACTTCAATTCAGGAAATAGATTCTTTAATGAAGAAAGCTTCTGAGACTTACCTTAAGGGAATTCTTGGATATACAAATGAAGAAGTCGTTTCAACTGACTTTATTCATGATGATCGCTCTTCAATATATGATTCTCTTGCTACCCTTCAGAATAATTTTAAAGATGAAAAGAGATTCTTTAAGGTTATTTCATGGTATGATAACGAATGGGGTTATTCCTGCAGAGTTGTAGATCTTTTACTTAAGATTGCAAAATAAATTGGCTTGCCAGTTAATCCCCGCTCTTGCGGGGATTAACTGTTCAACAGCTTCCGGCTGATACAATATTAATAATTATTTCGGGGTGATAAAATCATGAATAAACTGACTATCAATGATATTGATCTTAAAAATAAAAAGGTCCTCGTTAGGGTGGATTTTAATATTCCCCTCGATGATAATTTTAACATAACAGATGATATTAGAATAACATCCTCTTTACCTACAATTAAGAAAATTATTTCTGACGGTGGCATGGCTATCTTGATGAGTCATTTGGGAAGACCAAAAGGGAAACCAAATCCTAAATACAGTCTTAAACCAGTTGCAGTAAGACTAAGTCAGCTTCTTGGAAAAGAGGTTAAGCTTGCACCGGATTGCATTGGTGATCAAGTCAAAGTCTTGGTTAATGCTATGAAACCCGGGGATGTAATTCTCCTTGAAAACTTAAGATTTCATGAAGAGGAAGAAAAGAACGACCCTGAATTTGCTAAACAACTTGCTGAACTCGGTGACGTGTACGTTAACGATGCATTCGGAAGTGCACACCGTGCGCATGCTTCTACTGAAGGGTTAACTAAATTTATAAGTGTTGCTGTAGCAGGATACCTTATGCAGAAAGAACTTGATTATCTGGGCGGTGCTATCGAAAATCCTAAGCGCCCTTACCTTGCTATTTTAGGCGGAGCTAAAATATCCGGCAAGATCGACGTTATTATGAACCTCTTCAGTAAAGTAGATTCAATGATAATCGGCGGGGGAATGGCATATACTTTTTATAAGGCAGAAGGAAAAGAAATAGGCACTTCACTTCTGGAACCTGAAAAAATTGATGTCGCAAAACAGATACTGGAAAAAGCTAAAACATCTAAAATGAAACTCATTTTCCCGGTTGATGTTGTTGTTGCAAAAGAGTTTAATAATGATTCTCCTTCTGAAGTGGTAAGTATTGATAAAATGCCTTCAGATAAAATGGGATTGGATATAGGTCCTGAATCAATTAAATTGTTTAAAGAAGAAATCCTCAACTCCAAAACTATTGTCTGGAATGGACCTATGGGGGTTTTCGAAATGGATAACTTTGCTAAGGGAACTTATGCAGTTGCCCAGGCTCTTGTAGAGGCAACCGGAAAAGGCGCCATTACTGTTATAGGTGGTGGTGATTCAGCCGCTGCTATCGCCAAAGCCGGACTTGCAGATAAAGTATCTCATGTTTCAACCGGTGGCGGTGCATCCCTCGAGTTTCTTGAAGGGAAAATACTTCCTGGCGTTGCGGCTTTAACTGATAAAAAATAATCTTGATCTTTACCTCAGCTATTGTATTTTCTTTGCATTATTATTAAATGATGAGATTTTAAAAGGAAAAGTTTGTGGATAATTATTACAAGCCGAGTGGATTTGGTGGATTCAGCTTCTTTCCCCCGGTTATTAAGAATTTACTTATTATTAACGTCGTTGTGTTCTTTCTTACAGTCCTTACAGAACAACTTAAATTTGACGGTGTACCCGGATGGTATATTATATACAGATGGTTTGCCCTTAATCCGCTTGCCGGTGTAGACCCGGCTGGTCAGCCGTTTAATTTTCAGGTTTGGCAGTTAATTACTTATCAGTTCTTGCACGCTAATTTTTCCCATATTCTGTTTAATATGTTTGGATTATGGATGTTCGGTGTGGAGATTGAAAATTTGTGGGGTTCAAGAAAATTCCTATATTTTTATTTGCTATGCGGAATAGTTGCAGGACTATTTCATCTTATCCTCTCACCGCTACTTGGTGAGGCTGCCTTCACACTTGGTGCTTCAGGAGCTATTTTTGGTGTACTTGTTGCTTTCGGCTTATTCTTCCCAAATAGATATATCTTCCTGTATTTCTTTATTCCGGTAAAGGCTAAATATCTAATAGGGTTTTTTGTGATTCTTGAATTCTTTATGGTTAACTCAGGCGGAAATGTTGCTCACCTTGCTCATCTAGGTGGTGCTTTGGCCGGCTTTATTTTTATCCTTCTTGATTCCAAATCAAATATTGAACTGAAGAGTATGTTTAGAAGAAATAGCTTTCAGCAAAACCCTCCTGCAAATCCGTTCGGCAGGATGGCTAATCCCTTCAAAAAGAAACCCGATATTGAGGAAGCAAAATTTTATGAGCATGAAAATGGTCAGAGGGATATTTCACAAGCAGAAATCGATGAAATCCTCGATAAAATCAGCAAGTCCGGTTACCAGAATTTAACTGATCAGGAAAAGAGAGTGCTCTTTGAAGTAAGTAAAAAGATGAAGTGATGCCCTTCAAATATACATTATTACTGTTATTGCTTTTATTCTCTTTCACTGGCTGTTCCCGCAGGATAAATGAAGATAAATTTATTCTGATTTATTCCGACCTTGTAATTGCACAGGATACTCTTAAAAATAATAATACTCTTGATCAGATAAAGAATTCAGTATTCCAAAGATATAACGTATCAGAAAAGGAATATACCGAGACCTTAAACTATTATAATAGTGATCCGCGTAAGTGGGAAGCTTTTTTTAATAAGACTATTTCTCATCTTGAAGGCTTAAGGAGTAAGAAGGGGAAGTAAATTTATATTTCGCCAAAGCTATCCTTATATATGGATAACCTGCTTCCCTGGGGAGGCGTTCTCTTAAATCTTTCATATCAGAATATCCCTTCTTGATTTCATTCATTATTGTCGCCAGCAATGTTCCCTCAAATAGTTTGGTAATATCCACTGAAGGCTCATACTCAACTATGGTTTCTATCTGCATTGAAATTACTGCATCCGACATCTTTCTTAATGACGCGATCGCCGGAAGGGAATAACCTTTTATTAATAAATTATAAGTTTCTTTTATACTGGGAGGAATATTTCTTTTAGGTGCATTCTCTACAACTACTTTTTCCTTTCTGTATATATTTATTATCTCAAGAAAATCCTTACCTGTTTTGTTAAACATCCGTTGTGTAAACCCTTTAATTCTTAATATCTCTTCTCTTGTCTCTGGTCTTTCTGAAGCAATTGTCCTTAGTATCTCATCCGGACATATTAAATAACCGCTCTGTAAAAACTTTTTGGATATCCTTCCTCTTGCTTCTCTTAACAAATTGAACAGCTCAAGATTATTTTCATAAGAGATTGGCTCCTCAACATCATTAATATCCGAAAGCCCTGCCTCTTCAAGGAACTTGAACCCTTTCTTTGTTAAAAGAAGTTCCTTTCCTGATATTGGATCTTTACTGATAAAATTTGAATTGATAAGTTCCCTCAGGATTACCTGTAAATCCTTTTTCTCATAATTTGCTAATGTACCGTATAAAGGAATCTTCTTAATCATTCCTATTGTATTCGAACCCCTCAGCACTTTTATAAGATTCGTTTCCGTACTATCGCCTAATTCATTCAAACCGCGTAGGATTATCTCCTTTATATATTCCGAAGAACCAATTGATATTCCATCTTCACTTAAACATTTGTCGCATTTACCGCAACTGTAATCTTTAGTGTCTTCCCCAAAATAATCAAGTATGAACTTAAATCTGCATTCATCAGTATAAACAAAATCAACCATATCGTCTATCTTCTTCTGAAGCAGAAGATAAGTCTCATTTATCTTTCTATAATCCAGCTTAAGCTGCTCCGATTTCACCCTGAGGGAAATTAACCTTACGTTATCCTTCGCTAAAGAATTGAAGAAAGTTATTATCCCAAGATTATCAGCTACAGTCAGGGCTTCAATCACCTCTTCCTCTGTAAGTTTAATATCCTCTGCTGCTTTGGGGATGGAGATATTTGTTTTCTTCTCATATGCCCCGCTCCCAAAATCTCTAAGCACATAAAGAAGAATATTCTTAAGATTATCGTTTGTCGAATTCTTTATAAAATCTTTAAGCCTGTTCTTTTCCAGCAGAAACTGTATAGCTGTTCTCTTCTCAAATTCAGAAAGAAACTTAAGATAACCCCCTTGTTCAAGATGCCTTAGAGCAGAATGCAGCAGCCCCTTCGTTACCTGCATTTTTGCGTAAGCAGTTATATAATCATGATTTATTGGTAGGTCATTAGGGGTAAAACTCCCCACCGCAATTTTATTGTGATCGCATATTGCATTATAAACATTATGTATAAGTTCTTTATTGGGATGGGAAACAGAAAGAAAATAATTCTGAATATTAATATCTGAATCATCGTGCAATATAAAAGCGTAGGCGTCCTTACCGTCCCTTCCCGCGCGTCCGATTTCCTGGTAATAGTTCTCTATTGAACCCGGCGTATTATAATGGATAATTAACCGTATATCCTTTTTGTTTATCCCCATTCCGAAAGCATTAGTAGCACAGATTACCTGAATCTCATCATTCAGGAAATCCTCCTGTATCTTCTTCCTTATTTCAGACTGCAGCCCTGCATGATAATAACTGCATTTTATCTTGTGAAAGTTTATATAATCTGCAGCTTCCTCGGCTTTCTTTCTTGAGGCGCAATAAATAATAGCCGGAGTCTTATACCTTGAAATCAACTCTATGCACTTCTCATTCTTCTTCTTCGTAACTATCGCATTGATGAACAGATTCTCCCTTTCAAATCCTCTAACAAAAATCCTGGGATCAGTAAAACCGAGCTGCAATACAATGTCTTTTACAACCTCAGGTGTCGCCGTCGCCGTGAATGCAGATACCTTTGTGATCCCTACAAAATTTATAAACTCCTTTATCTTGGAATAGCTTGGTCTGAAGTTATGTCCCCATTCGCTTATGCAGTGGGCTTCATCGACAAATAGGAATTCAGGATTCAGCTTCTTTATCCTCTCTGCAAATGCAATGTTCTCCAGTCGTTCCGGAGCCACATATAGAATTTTAATCCTGCCATACGCAATATTCTGCAGCACCTGTTCAATTTCCCTAAAATCCATTGTGCTGTTTATAAAAGATGCATTTAGCTGATCTGTATTCATCGAATCAACCTGGTCTTTCATCAATGCAATTAAAGGACTTATTACAATTGAGAAATTAGAAGAAATTAAAGCCGGTATCTGGTAGCAGATGGATTTCCCCGCCCCTGTAGGCAGAACAGCAAGAACATTCTCGCCCCTTATTATATTCTCAATAATCTCCTCTTGCCCATGACGGAAGGTATCATAATGGAAATAATATTTCAGTGCTTCTACGGGATTCATTATATCTAATTAACATTCTTAATTGTATTTTTCAGAACAATAAAATAAATTCCTTCTTGTAATAAAAACAAATTATTTTATCCTGGCTATTAATATATGTATCATTAGCCTTCTTTTGGTACTATTATTAATTCGCACAGAGGGATATTTTTTTATAACTTAGTACTCTAATTATTTGATTTCAGGATGTCTATAAAAGATAAAATATTTGATGCCGGTGTCGTTGGTGCCGGGGGAGCAGGTTTCCCTTCTCATATAAAAGCTGGCTCACGCCCTGAGTTTGTCCTTGCCAATGGTGCTGAATGCGAGCCCCTTATCCACAAAGATTTTGAGCTGATGGTAAATTTCCCCGGTCTTATTGTCAGGGGAATGGAAAAAATGATCGAATCCACTAATGCTAAACTTGGTTACTTCGGAATCAAATCCAAGAATGCTGCCGCTATTGATGCAATTAAAGCTCAGATAGGAAATAAAAAAATTAAGATTACGGAACTTGGTGATTTCTATCCTTCGGGCGATGAATATGAGTTGGTCTACTCCGCTACAGGACGCCTCATCCCGCCCGCCGGTATCCCTCTTGATGTGGGCTGCGTTGTAAATAATGTAGAGACATTCTTCAATATAGCTAATGCTGAAAAGGGCATCCCTGTTACAAAGAAATTCCTGACAGTAACCGGTGCAGTTAAAAAACCATCCTCTTTCTTCGTCCACATAGGTACATCCTTTAGGGAAGTCATCGAACATGCTGGCGGTGCCACCATAAAAGATTTTGGTATCTTCATCGGCGGCTTAATGATGGGAAGACTAACATTCGACCTGGACGAAGTAGTCACTAAAACCACCGCGGGATTGATTTTACTGCCTAAAGATCATTACTCTATTAAAAGAAAAAACCAACCCCCGCAGAATTGGTACAGGATAGGTAAATCTGCATGCGATCAATGCAGCTACTGCACTGAATTCTGCCCCCGCTATTTGCTCGGCTATGATGTGCAGCCCCACAAAGTCATGAGGTCGCTTGGCTTTTCTAAAACAGGATCGGCAATTTGGAACCAGATGGCTGAACTATGCTGCGCATGCGGACTCTGTACCCTCTATTCGTGTCCCGAAGATCTCTACCCCAAGGAAGCATGCGATAAAGCTAAAAAGGAAATGAGAACCGAAGGTATAAAATATATTCAGTCCAAACCTGTCAAAGTGCATCCCATCAAAGAGGGGAGAAGAGTCCCTATCAAAATGCTGGTCAAGAGATTAAACGTTCAGGACTATGACGTTCACACTCCATACAATAAAGAGCTTCCCGTCCCCTCAAGCGTTAAGATATTCCTGAAACAGCATATCGGCGAACGGACACTCCCCAAAGTTAAAATTGGTGACAGAGTGGAAGAGGGAGATTTAATAGCGTTAGTCCCTGAAAATAAACTCGGCGCGCATATCCATGCCTCAATTTCAGGAACAGTTTCTCAGGTTACCGAAGATTATATAAGGATAAATAAATAGGAATTATAATGATGGAAATGAATTCAATCGGACTAATTGAAATGGGAAGCATTGCATCTGGTATGCAGGCTGCGGATATTATGCTTAAGACATCAAATGTGGAACTGATTTTATCCCGTACAATCTGCTCCGGTAAATACATGACCCTTATTGGTGGTGATGTTGCCGCTGTGAATTCAGCCATAAATGCTGCTGTCGATACAATTGGTTTTGGCGTAATCGATTTCTTTGTAATTCCTAATGTGCATAAATCAATTTTCCCCGCAATATCCGGACAGACTAATGTCGATATGCTCGAGTCCCTCGGAATAGTTGAAGCCTATTCCGTTGCATCCCTTATCGAAGGTGCTGATGCTGCTGTCAAATCAGCTAATATAAAACTCATTGAAGTCCGCCTTGCTATGGCACTCGGTGGAAAAGCATTCTTCACATGTACAGGCGAAGTCGCCGCTGTTACCGCCGCAGTGGAAGCAGGTGCAAAAGTCGTTAGCGATAAAGGTCTCCTTGTAAATAAAGTTATCATCGCCAACCCCCGCCAGGAACTCCTTTCGGAAATGATATAAACCTCGGAAGTTTTCTTTAACCTCAGCGAACAATAATAAACTCAGGTGTTGAATAATTATACACTTCTCATGAGTCATTATTGTGCAAATTATGCGGTTTTTGTCCAAAATGGATGTGTAAGCTGAACGAGAGATGAAGCCGAGATGAGCGACTCAGATACGGCTCAGTAGCGACTCAGTGCCCTATCCTGTGATAAAACGCATTTTCTCAATTTTGGGAATTCGTATCCTTATCAATCTTGTCAAGAATTTTCAAGATTAGATCATTCTGCTGTTCAAGATGCATTAATATAACCTCAATCTCCTTTTCCGCCCTTACATTCACTTCAAAATCAGATTCCGCTCTTGCTTCGGCATGACGTCCCTGAAGATTCTGTCCGATCATTATCAAAGGCATCAAAAATATCTGGATCATGTTTGAAATAAACAGCCATAATACAAAAGCGGGATATGGATCAAAGCCATATTCTTTCGGTGCCATTGTATTCCAGCCAAGCCAAAGTAAAGTCCATACAAATATTATCAGGAAAAACCCCATTGACCCCACTCCCTCTGTAACTTTAACAGCAATTCTTTCCAGTTTACTTAAACTTTCCCTGTGTTTAATATTTACATTACGGATAGGCTTGCGTAACTTCTTTAATTCCTCACAAGCTTTCTTATACTCTTTTTCGTCCATTTTGTCTCCATTTATTTTTCAGAGTTGTACTAAAATTAATAACATCGAACTCAATAAATCTATTATTTAATATGCTTAAAGGCAAAGTAATTTAATCCTCATTTTATATCTCAATTTTATGTTTATCTCTATGTCAGATTTGAAGTCAATGGATGTTGATAGACTTATTCAATTCCTTTGTTTATTTTAAAAGCATATTTTATAAGAATATAACTATTGAATCTTAAATATTTCAAATCCTCATCTGAATTCAGAAAATGGCTTGAAAAAAATCACGCTGTAGCAGCAGAACTCTGGGTTGGATTCTATAAAAAAGATTCTGACATCAAAAGTATTACTTATCAGGAAGCTGTCGACCAGGCTCTTTGTTTCGGCTGGATAGATGGTATTAAAAAGAAAGTCGACGAACTTAGCTATACTCACCGGTTCACTCCCCGGAAATCTAATAACAATTGGAGCAGCACCAATATTAAACGTGCCGGGGAATTGTTAAAGCTGGGACTTATGCATCCCTCCGGTATAAAAGTGTTTAACCAGCGTGATAAGAAAAAAATAAAACAATATTCTAATGAACGAAAAATCCAAACACTTGATCAATCATATATAAAAATATTCAAAGAGCATGAAAATGCTTGGAGCTTTTTCATATCTCAGTCTCCCTCGTACCAAAAAATCGCAAGCTTTTGGGTTATGAGTGCAAAAAAAGAGGAAACCAGGTTAAAACACCTCAATATCCTTATCGATGATTCGGAAAATCATAGAAAATTGGTTGCGGTTACCCTTGAATCCAGGAAAAACATAGGATAATCCCTTCATATTCCCCACAATGCAGAAAATCCTGTCTGCTCCAACTTCCACATTGCAAAAGTATTATCCCATTATTTTTATAAAAAGAGAATTAGTGGTAAATTTACTTAATATAAATTTTTTAGGTTCGCATGGATTCTCCAAATGCCGTTGAAGTTCTTGGTCTTAATAAGGTTTACTCATCTTCATTTGGGAAAAAGAAGGTTTTTGCTTTAACTGATTTCTCTTTATCTGTACCCGCAGGAACGATATTCGGACTCTTAGGTCCAAACGGTGCAGGAAAAACCACCCTCATTAAACTTCTTCTTAGTATTACTTTCCCTGATTCTGGATCTGCTAAAATCCTTAACGAGGATATTTCCAATATTAAGGTCAAAAGAAAAGTGGGCTATTTACCCGAGAATCATAAATATCCCCCCTATCTCACAGGTGGCGAAACCCTCAAATTTTTTGGACAGTTGAGCGGTCTCGATGGCAGCAGTCTTGATAAAAAGATTGATGAACTTCTTGAGCTGATGAACCTTTCAAAATGGAAGAAATCTAAAATTAAAACTTATTCCAAGGGAATGATGCAGAGACTCGGTCTCGCGCAGGCTATAATCAATGATCCCGATCTCATTTTCCTCGATGAACCTACCGATGGCGTTGACCCGATTGGCAGAAAAGAAATAAGGGATGTTCTTGTAGAATTAAAAAACAGAAAGAAAACTATTTTCCTTAATAGCCATATTCTTTCTGAAGTTGAGCTGATAACTGATAATGTCGGAATTCTGAATAAAGGAAAACTTCTAAAGGAAGGAACTGTCCGGGAAATAACTGAAAAAAAAGAAGAGTACCGCCTTTCATTCGACAGAATGTTAACTGATGAGGTACTTATCAGCATTAACGGTCTGAAAAAAGACAAGGATGATTATTATAATTTAAAAGTAAATAGTATAAATGAATTAAATGGGGTCATCGATTCTCTCAGAAACAGAAGTATCTTAATAAAAGAAATTATCCCGCAGAAAAACACCCTCGAGGAGATGTTCATTTCTTTAATTCAGGAAGCTGATAAGGAGGAAAAGAAATGAGAAACATATGGATTATGGCTGTTTCTACTTTGCGCGAAGCAATGTCTAAAAAAGTATTTGTCTTTTTTATGGGCATCTCTGCAGTCGTTCTTATAATTCAGTTGATCATCTTCAGTCTGATTAATGTCGATAAGCTTACTATGGCTGTAAATCCTATGGGACTTACAATAACGATGAAGCAAATTATTTCTTCTTTCGAGATGATGATCGTTTCCCCTTTGGCTGTATTAGGACTTCTTCTGGCTATCTTTTCCTCTTCCTCTTTTATCCCTACTATGCTGGAAAAGGGGAATATAGATTTGCTTTTATCAAAACCGGTTTCAAGAATTGAACTTATCCTGGGCAAATATCTCGGCGGTCTCCTCGTTGTCTTTATAAACGTATTCTTTCTGGTTTTCGGAGTGTGGCTTATTATTTCTGTGAAGTTCGGTTACTGGGATCCCGCCTTTCTCAGTATTTCTCTGGTAATAACTTTTACTTTTGCCGTCCTTTATTCTATGATTGTTTTATTCGGAATAATGACCCAGGGTTCTGTATTAGGCATGATGATGGCTTATTTCACATTCCTGATTCTCAGCCCCTTGCTTCTCAATGCCAAAGAAAAGTTCCTCGATGCAATAGAAAGCGGATTGCTTAAAAATATTATTAAAACGTGCTATTATATTGTCCCCAAAACTTCCGAATTGATGGGAAGCCTTTTGATTAATATAACAGCTGGAAAAGAAATTGAAAGCTTTCAGCCTGTTTTTACTTCGCTGGTTTTCTTAATTTTAATGTTGGCCTTTAGCATTGTAATATTCAGGAAGAAAGATTTTTGATTGGCTATAAAAGTTTGCTCTGTTAAAATAAATAACTAACTACAAACAATATTTGAAAAAATTATAGGTTCATAATGCAGGATGAAAATCTAAAACTGGAAGATCTGTTAACTAAAATGGAGAAAATGCCGGGAACTGAACATATCCCGTGTGTTGCAATTATTGGTGCCGGTGTTATGGGTCAGGGCATAGCGCAGACCATCGCTTCTGCCGGTATTGATGTAATGGTAATTGAAAAGAACAAGGAACATCTCGATCATGCTAAAGCTGACCTGTCGGAAAATATTGACAGGGAAATTAATAGATGGGCAATGACTCGGAGCGAAAAGAAATCTGTTCTGGGAAGGATTACTTGGGAACTCGACATTGAAAAAGTTAAAGGCAGGGATATCATTATTGAGGCTGTCGATGAAGATTTTGAATTAAAGAAAGAGATATTCAGAAAACTTGATAAACTTGCCGGTAAGGACACTATCATTGTGTCCAATACCTCTACTCTTAGCCTCACTAAAATAGCAGAGGTTACTAATAGGCGTGATAAAATAATCGGAATGCATTTCCTGAATCCTGTTCCCAAAATCCCTTTGGTAGAATTGGTAAAATGCCTCTACACTTCCAATGAAACGGTTGAGATTGTAAAGGCATTTGCTGCAAGGATAGGAAAAACAGCAGTTGAGGTCTATGAATATCCTGGCTTTGTTACTACTCGTGCTATCGTTCCTCTTCTCAACGAAGCTATGTATATCCTTATGGAGGGAGTTGCTACTGCAAAAGATATCGATACAGCTATGAAACTTGGATATAATTTCCAGAATGGTCCTCTCGAAATGGCTGATATGATGGGACTTGATGAAGTCCTTGCCTGGATGGAAACTTTATGGAAAACCTTGGGCGAACCACGATATAGAGCTTGCCCAATTCTTAGAAAACTTGTGCGGGAAAGAAAACTTGGTAAGAAAACTGGTGAGGGATTTTATAAATATGATGAACACGGTAATATAATTGCCGGTACTGAAAAGGAGGGGATATAATATGAAAGTGTTAGTTCTAAATTGCGGTAGCTCTTCAATTAAATACCAGTTCTATGATACTAATACGCAAACCGCTCTTGCAAAAGGTGTCGTTGAGAGGATCGGTATGAGTGGTGCAGTCCTTTCCCATACAAGGTATGATGGTGATGAAATAAAAATTGTTGGTGAAATATTAGATCATACAATTGCGATTGAATATGTGCTTGGTGTAATGCTTAGTAAGAACCATGGCGTAATCGATGATAAGCGCGATATTGAAGCTGTTGGACATAGGGTCGTGCATGGTGGTGAAACATTTTCTGCCTCAGCATTGATCAATGATGAGGTCATGCAGGTATTGCAGGATAATATTGAACTCGCTCCTCTGCATAATCCTTCTAATATAAAAGGTATCCAGGCTTGTAAAAGAATTCTTCCGGGTACTCCGCAATGCGCTGTATTTGATACTGCCTTTCATGTTAAAATGCCTCCAAAGGCTTTTCTTTATGGCATCCCCTATGAACTATATAAAAAATATAAAATCAGAAGGTATGGGTTCCACGGTACATCTCATCTTTATGTTACTAATAAAGCAGCGGAGATTTTAGGAAAACCGAAAGATGAATTAAAAATAATTACTATGCATTTGGGTAATGGTTGCAGTATGGCTGCTGTGAATAATGGAAGGTCGGTCGATACTACAATGGGCTTTACTCCACTTGAGGGATTGCTTATGGGGACAAGAAGTGGTGATATTGATCCTTCGGTAATTCTTTATATAATGGGAAAAGAAGGACTATCACTCGGCGAAGCTCAAACTCTCTTAAATAAACATAGCGGTCTCATAGGTATTAGCGGTGAATCAAGTGATATGCGCGAAATTATTGCTTCTGTAAAAGAAGCACATAAAAGATCACAGTATGCCTTTGATATATTCTGTTACAGAATTAAAAAATATCTTGGCGCTTATGCTGCTGCTATGAATGGAACTGATGCAATCGTTTTTACCGGCGGTATAGGTGAAAATTCTCCGGATGTTAGGGCAGAAGTATGTAAAGATATGGATTTCATGGGCATCAGCATTGATCCTGAAAAGAATAGGACAAAGGAATTCGTTATTTCTCCTAAAGGTTCTAAAGTAACTGTCATGCGCATCCCTACAAATGAGGAACTTCTGATTGCTTTGGATACAAACACAATTGTTGAAGAGATGCTTGTAAATAAAGATTCAGTTAAATAATTAAGAATATAAAGTATGACTAAAATACATCCCACTTCAATTATTAGTCCTAAATCCGAAATAGATATCGATGTTGAAATAGGTCCTTTCTGTGTTATTGATGATGATGTTAAAATAATGAAAGGTTGTAAGTTATATAATGGTGTCTCTGTATTTAACGGTGCTAGGATCGGGGAAAATAATATATTCTACCCCGGAGCCGTTATTAGTGCTCTCCCACAGGATATTAAATTCGATGGGGGGTTCTCTGAGGTTTTTATTGGAAATGATAATACTTTCAGAGAATGTGTATCTGTAAGCAGGGGAACTCATGCTACTAATAAAACTGTTATTGGTAATAATTGTCTTTTTATGGCGTATTCTCATCTGGGGCATGATGGCAGGGTCGGCAACAGCTGCATTATTGCTAATTCTGTGGCTTTAGGAGGCCATGTCCACCTGGAGGATTATGTTATCCTCGGAGGGCTTGTTGGTGTTCATCAGTTTGTCTCTGTTGGAAAATATAGTATGATAGGTGCCCATTCTATGGTTACCAAAGATGTTCCGCCGTACACTCTGTTTTCAGGTAATCCATTATATTATGAAGGCTTGAATGTTATTGGGTTAAGAAGAAGAGGGTTTTCAAGTGAAGCTATCTCTATACTTAAAACAATATATGCTCTGTTATATAATTCAGGTTTAAATGTTTCTCAGGCAGTTGATAAAATTAAAAATGAGTTTAAGTTAGAGAATGAAGTTGCTGAAGTTATTAACTTTATAGGGAAAAGCAGGCGTGGACTTTCTAAATAAGTCTTTCGTTTATTTTAAGCTATCATTTCAGTTGTTCTTTCTTCAATAATAATATTCGCTGGTAGGAGGAAAAATGAATTTTGGTATTAAAAATAAAAATGTTCTTGTTACTGCTTCAAGCAAAGGTATAGGAAAAGCTATAGCTGAACAGTTTGCTGCCGAAGGTTGTAATGTTGCTATCTGCTCCAGGACAAAAGAAGATCTTATCAATACTTCCCTCGAAATAAAGAAAAAATATGGTAATGAAGTGATTTGGTGCTTGTGTGATCTTTCTAAAGCTCGGGATATTGAAAATACAATTGATATAGTGAATAATAATCTGGGCAGAATAGATATTCTCGTTAATAACTGTGGCGGACCTCCTACTGGATCTTTCCTCGAAATTGATGATGAAAAATGGCGGGATGCATTTGAACAGGTACTCCTTAGTGTCGTAAGATTTTGCAATCTCGTTGTTCCGGGTATGATGAGCAGGGAATGGGGTAGGATAATAAATATTACTTCGGTTAGCGTTAAACAGCCTATCGAGAACCTTATCCTTTCTAATTCATTAAGGAACGGTATAGTTGGATTTGCCAAAACTTTAAGTAATGAAATTGCTAAGTATTCTGTTACTGTAAACAACATTGCTCCGGGTTATACTTTAACTAATAGGTTGTACGAACTTGCGGTTATTAGATCTAAAACATCCGGAAGATCCCATGAAGAAATTCTTTCTGATATGAGCAGGGAAATTCCTATGAACCGTCTTGCCCGCCCTGAAGAAATTGCTTCCTTGGCTGTTTATCTTGCTTCGGTTCAAGCCGGTTATCTGACTGGCAATACTATCCATGTGGATGGTGGTCTTGTAAAAGGTTTATATTAATTAACTTATTTCCTTAATTTTTCCTCCAAATAGAGGACGGAATATGATAACAAAAACCGATTTAGTAATACCCCCCACTTCTATAAATGATAAAGAGTTCCTTTATAGTTCGGCCGCAAAGAAACTGGGGAGAGACATCTCTGAAATTACTGCAGTGGTACCAGAAAAAAGATCTATTGATGCTAGGGGGAAATTCCCTGTATATATTCTTTCCTGTAATGTGTTTATTAACGAATCTCCTTCCGGAACTGAAAGAGTTATTAAATATCTCCCTGTATCGGGGAATAAAAAAGTTATAATCGTCGGTTTCGGTCCTTCTGGTATGTATGCTTCTTTACGGCTCATTGAACTTGGAATAAAGCCTATAGTATTCGAACGAGGAAAAGATGTTCGTTCCAGGAGAAGGGATCTTCGCCAGATTCAGCAGTTTGATAATGTAAATCCGGAGTCTAATTATTGTTTCGGCGAAGGTGGAGCAGGTACATATAGCGATGGAAAACTTTATACAAGAGCTACTAAAAGAGGGGACACAAGAAAAATTCTGCATATTATGGTTCAACATGGCGCTGATCCCGATATTCTTGTAGATTCTCATCCTCATGTCGGTTCCAATAAATTACCCGGCATTATTCAGAATATCAGGGAAACTGTTTTGAAAAACATGGGGGAGGTTCATTTCAATTCTAAGGTTACTGATCTTTTAATTAAAAATGGAAAGATTGAAGGGGTAATTATCAATGATAAGGAGGAATATACTGCGGATGCAGTTATTGCCGCTACTGGACATTCAGCAAGGGACATGTTCTATCTTTATCAAAAACATAATATCATGCTTGAACCTAAATCCTTTGCTATGGGAGTAAGAATTGAACATCCGCAGGAATTGATCAATAAAATTCAATATCATGCTGAATTCAAAAATCCAAATCTTCCGGCAGCAAGTTATAATCTTGCATGTAATGTCGATGGGAAAGGTGTTTATTCTTTTTGCATGTGTCCGGGAGGCATTATTGTGCCTGCTGCAACTGCTCCTGGCGAAATAGTCGTTAATGGAATGTCTTTATCTCAAAGAGATTCCCCCTTTGCTAATGCAGGGTTTGTGGTCTCCGTAGATGAAAAAGATTGGGCAAAATATGAAAATATGTATCCGTTCTCTGCTCTGCAGCTACAGATTGAAGTGGAACATATGGCATTTGAGTTGGCAAATAGGACACAAAAAGCCCCTGCTCAAAGATTAACTGATTTTATGAATGATCGGGTCTCTGTCGATTTACCTCCAACTTCGTATATCCCTGGCTTAACTTCAGCTCCTTTGCATGAAACCTTGCCGGAATTTATCGTGAATGGCTTAAAAAAAGGTATTGGTATTTTCACTGGGTATATGAAAGATTATTATAGCGAAGAGGCTCAGATTATTGGTGTTGAAAGTAGAACAAGCTCTCCGGTTAGGGTTCTTCGTAATAAAGAATCTTTTATGAATCTTTCGGTAGAAGGATTATTCCCTGCCGGGGAAGGAGCAGGATATGCCGGAGGAATTGTATCCGCCGCAATTGATGGGGAAAATTGTGCCGATGCAGTAGCTCAGTTTATATCTAAATAGAATCCTATAGACCTCCTGGGTTTTCCTAAACCCCGAACGTCTAATAATTATTTGAAATCAAAACTTCATCTTTCTCATTCCTATATGACAAATTGCGAAATCGTATTTCACCGGGTCATTAGGATCAAATTTCCTAAGGTTATTAGTTATTTCTTCTGCCATCTTCCAGCTTACATTATTAAGCTGTGTTAATTTTAATTTCTTGCAGATTCTTGCTATATGTGTATCGACCGGGATAACCAGTTTGGCAGGGGAGATCTCATTCCATATACCGAAATCGAGTTCATCCTTCCTTACCATCCACCTGAGAAATAAGTTCATTCTTTTACATGCGCTTCCTGCCGAAGGTAAAGGGAACATGAATCTTGTTCCGTGTGTTAATGCATTTTTTTGCCTAAAGTACTCAATTAAAGAGAGTGAAAATCCTTCAATCGCATTTTTTAGGTTCTTCTCTTTTGCATCATAATACCTGAGAAAATATTCTTTAATTGATCCATACTCATTATAAATATGACTTAGCGCTCTGAAAAGCTGCACTGTGTCATCTCCTGTATAAAACCTGTGTGTTATTAACCTCAATTTATTTTCATCTTTATGGCTTAGATTAAGAATAAATTTATGCGGATAATAACCGGTAGCAATTAGTATCCTCTCCTGGCCTTTTATAATCTGTTTAATATTCCCATAAGCAAAAATGGAAGAAATCAATCCTAAAGCCTCTTTATTCAGATCAGATTCAAATACATGCAATATCTCCAGTGGGTCAGGGGATATCTGGGATTTATCAAATGCCTTATAATGAATTTCGAGTTTTTCTTTTAATTTCATCTTAACCTAAAATGCCTATAAAAAGCATATTTTCAAAAAAATATATTGAACAATTCAAAAAATACTTTTTATATTTGATCAATAATTTTAATAATGTAGTTTCGTATTCCTTATTTAATATTTCACCTTGAAGGAGATCTTTATGGCAGAACAAAAACCCTTCGTCCCTTTCGTTTCTCCGAATTCTGATATGCCTGAATTCACTATACGGGCTCTAATAATTGGTCTCGTTATGTGCGTAATTCTTGGTGCAGCTAATGCCTATCTTGGCCTCAAAGCAGGTATGACAATAGCAGCAACATACCCGGCTGCGGTAATTGGTATGGCTATTCTGAGAATATTTAAAGGCTCTATACTTGAAGAAAATTTTGCACGTACAGTTGGTTCTATTGGAGAGGCAGTTGCGGCTGGTGCTATATTCACTATCCCTGCGTTTCTGATTGCCGGTGTTTGGCAGGATTTCTTTACAGTACAGCACTATTTTGAAGCCACAGCTATAATGTTGGTTGGTGGTTTTGTCGGAATTTTGTTTGTTACTATTCTTCGCAGAGTTATGGTTGAAGATAAGGAATTGCCTTTCCCTGAATCAGTAGCAGCCTCTGAAATTCATAAAGCTGGTAGAAGTGGGAAAAGTGGAGCAAAATTTTTATTCTGGGCTATGGGTTTAGGTGCTTTGGTCCAGATATTAAAACAAATCCAGTTCTTTGCTGCAAGCTGGGAAAAGTTTATTGGATTCGCACAAAAGAAAATTACATTTGCCGGAGGTTCTTCGGTTAATGCTGGAGGTGGAGCACTATTAACAACTCCTGGAGTTAGCCCCGCATACATGGGAGTTGGCTATATTATCGGTCCCAACCTTTCTGCCTTGAACTTTTCCGGTGGGTTATTAGCCTGGGGTTTGTTTGTCCCGTTGCTTTTATATTTTTTAGGTCCTGAGATGATCGCTTCTCTGCAACAAAATGGAGTTACCAATATTACAGAGAATACTTGGATTGATTTAGCTTATCAGGTATGGAGAACTATTGTAAGACCTATTGCAATCGGCGGTATGTTAATGAGTGCCGCTTTTACTTTGTATAGGATGCGCAAAAGCCTTGGCGCAGGACTTTCTAGAGCTATCGGCGATGTAAAAAAAGCTGCTTCTGAAGATTCAGCTGCAGTTATCAGAACTGATAAGGACTTGAACTTTAAATGGGTCTTTATTGGAATACTGGTCGCTTCTGTAGCAACTTTCTTTATCTATAATTACTTTGCTCAGGATGTAATTGGTGCTCTTGTTGCTACGATTGTTATGGTTATTGCAGGATTCTTTTTTGCGGCTGTCTCAGGCTATCTGGTTGGTCTTATTGGTTCAAGCAATAATCCCATTAGTGGTTTAACTATTTCTACTTTGATTATTGCTGCTATCTTAATGGTTGCCCTGGGAGTTAAAGGAGCTGCTGGAATTGCAGCTGTCCTTGGAGTTGCAGCTGTTATCTGTGTTGCTGCGGCTGTTGCCGGTGAAATGCTCCAGGATCTTAAAGTAGGACATATTCTTGGTGGTACACCCTGGAAGATGCAGGTTGGAGATATGTTCGGAATTGTTCTTGCCGCTGCAGTTATGTTCTTCCCATTGTTAATTTTACATCAGGGGGACATTATAGCCACTGGAGGAAAGTTCATTCTTGGTGAAAATGGCTTGGGAGGAAAAGCTTATCCTGCTCCTCAGGCAAGTTTAATGGCAATACTTGCAAAAGGTATTGTTGGAGGAGATATGGCATGGCCTCTCATAATTGTCGGTATACTTATGGCTATCGGTTTGATTCTATTAAAGGTAAAAAGTCCGATGCTCGTTTGCGTTGGTATGTACCTGCCTCTTGAAACATCTTTTGCAATTTTCATAGGCGGATTAATAAAGGGACTCTTGGATAAAAGAGCAGCTAAAAAGAATTTCAATGAAGCCCAGAAAGTCAGGAGCGAGAACAATGGTGTTCTGCTTGCGTCGGGTTTAATTGCGGGAGAGGCCCTGATTGGGCTTCTGTTTGCCTTCCTGGTCATCATGAAATTGAAGACTCCGATAATTTTTGTGGAGCCTTCATTCCTGGTAAGTTTAGTAGTCTTTATCGTAATTGGATTTGTCTTGGTCCGTGTTCCCTTAAAGAATGCAGGTAGTCCGGATGAACCAGCCCCTCCCTCGGCTGCATTTTAATTAAATAAATAAATGGTAGACTTAATGTCTGCCATTTTATTTTTATTCCGGAGTGATATTGTTCAATAGAAAAAAAAAAGATTTATCCGATATTAACTATCTTGAATTAACACCTCATCACTTGTTTGATCATGTTATAGAGGAAAATGGAAAAGTGTCTGTTCTGATTCCAAGGTTTACTAATAAAATACTTGTTAAAACCCTTTCTCCTATGCTCAAATCTCCCTTTGTGAAAACAAAGTTTGACGAATTCGGATCACAGGTATGGCTTGAAATCAATGGTAAGAATAAAGTTTTGGATATTTCAACTAATCTTAAGCTGAAGTTCGGTGAAAAAATAGAACCTGTGGAAGAAAGGCTGACAAGATTTCTTACACAGTTATATAATTATAAATTTGTATCATTCAATGAAATTAATAAATAAAGGAGTTGTTTATGGGTAAAATTTTGGGACATCTGAAACCGTCTCTTATTTGGGAACATTTTGAGGAAATATGTAAGCATCCAAGACCTTCCAAAAAAGAAGAAAAAATAGCGGAATATGTCTTTTCCGTTGGGAAAAGAAATAATCTTGAAACATTCCGTGATAAATTCGGCAATGTTATCATCAGGAAACCTGCCTCGCCTGGATATGAAAATAGAAAAACTGTCGTTCTTCAGGGACACCTTGATATGGTCTGCGAGAAGAATAGTGATGTCATTCATGATTTTGATAATGAACCTATCTATCCATATATCGATAATGGATGGGTGAGGGCTAAAGGTACGACTTTAGGTGCTGATAATGGTATCGGTGTTGCTGCTTCCTTGGCTGTGCTCGAAGATAAAGATCTTCAGCATGGACCTATTGAATGCCTCTTTACTTTAGATGAAGAAACAGGTCTTACTGGCGCTGCAGGTCTCAAATCAAATACTCTTAAGGCTGATATTTTACTTAACCTTGACTCAGAGGAAGAAGGCTCTATCTATATTGGCTGTGCTGGTGGAAAAACTACTGTCAGTAAATTCAAATATAAAGCTGATAAGGCTTCCGGAAAATATAGTGCCTTTGAGGTTAAGGTTAGTGGTTTGTTAGGTGGACATTCCGGTCTGGAAATTCATCAGGGTAGAGGAAACGCTATTAAAATCCTGACTAGACTATTGACCAATTACAGTAATGAAAATAAAATCCGTCTCTCCCGTATCGAAGGTGGAAATAAACATAATGCAATACCTAGAGAAGCTCTTGCTCTCGTCCTTGTCCCTAAAGAAGATGATAATAAATTCAAGAAATTTGTAAAGAAGTTTAATGATATTGTTAAAGCTGAAAATTCAACTTCTGAACCAGGTCTTGTTGGGAGTCTGGCAGCAAATGCACTACCCAAGTATATGATCGATAAGGATACTCAGAAAAATCTTCTCCTAGCCTTATATGGGGTGCCCCACGGTGTAATAAAAATGTCTTATGACATTCCTGGATTAACTGAAACTTCTACTAATTTGGCGACTATTACTACGGATGAAAAATATATTACCGTAGTAACTTCCCAAAGAAGTTCTGTAGCTTCTGAAATTGAGGACGTCGCTGATATGGTTCATTCTGTATTTAACCTTGCAGGTGCAAAATCAGAAGTAACTGATGGATATCCCGGCTGGAAACCTAATGTTAATTCTGAAATACTTGGTGTAGCAAAGAATACATATACGCAGCTATTTAATAAGGAACCGGAGATTAAAGCCATTCACGCTGGTCTGGAATGCGGTATTATAAGTGAGAAATATCCTGATATGGATATGATATCTTTCGGTCCTACCTTGTTTGGTGTCCATTCCCCTGATGAAAAGATGGAGATCAGTTCCATTCCTAAATTCTGGGATTTATTAACTAATATCCTGAAGAATGTTCCCCAGAAATAAATAATTAAAAAGTCAAAGCAGGAGTGAGCTTACTCCTGCTTTGACTTGTCATAATAAATCAAATAAAAATAAAACTATGGATACTGCCCTTGTAAAACAACCTTCTGCAATATATAGGTGGTTAGTCTTAATCCTCATCAGCCTTGCCATGTTTGGCAATTACTACATTTATGATAGTATTAGTCCTCTTGCTGATCTTTTAACTAAACAGCTTAAGTTTTCTGATTCGGAAATCGGTCTCCTGAATGCTATTTACAGTTTCCCAAATATTATTATGGTGCTGGTTGGTGGATTGATTATTGATAAAATAGGGACAAGAAAATCAGTTTTTATTTTTACATTACTCATATTCCTTGGGGCAGTTGTAACTGCTTTTAATAGCACCCTTTGGCTTATGGCTTCTGGAAGATTGATTTTCGGTCTTGGCGCTGAATCCATGATTGTCGCTATCACAACTATCATTGCTAGGTGGTTCAAAGGTAAAGAACTTTCTTTTGCATTTGGTCTTAATTTAAGTGTTGCAAGATTAGGTTCCTTTATGGCTCTGAATTCTCCCACTTGGGGAAAATCATTGTACGCATATTGGCAGTCTCCTTTGTTGATTACTGTCTATGCAGGTGGATTTGCCATTGTCTGTATTATTATATACTATTTCATGGATGCCTATGCATCAAAATTATACTCTCTTCCAAAAGAGGGGGCGCAGGATAAGGTTATTCTTAGGGAAGTATTAAAGTTTGGAAAACCATTCTGGTATATTACTGCCCTATGCGTCGTTTTCTATTCAGCAATGTTCCCTTTTCAGACATTTGCAATTAAGTTCTTTCAGGAAGCGCATGGAACTTCAAGAGAGGTCGGCGGTAACCTGTCGAGTATGCTCACTCTTGCAGCTATGGTATTTACTCCTTTGTTTGGATTGCTTTCTGATAAAATAGGTAAAAGATCCCTTCTTATGATGTTCGGTTCTCTCCTTATTATCCCTGTTTATTTAATGATGGCTTATAAGTTCGGACGCCCGGATATTTTAGGATCCGGCGATTTTCTAAATATAAATATTAACTTTTTTGATATACATGCTGCAATTCCTAAATATCTTCTTTTACCTATGAGTATGATGGGGATTGCTTTTTCACTGGTTCCCGCTGTAATGTGGCCCTCGGTCTCTTTAATTGTTGACAATGCGAAACTTGGTACTGCCTATGGTTTGATGACTATGATTCAGAATATAGGTCTGTTTGGCTTTAATTTATTGATAGGATTTGCAAATGATATCGGCAAGGCAAGCGCCTCTAATCCCGGCGGATATAATCTGGGTATGTGGATCTTCTCTTCTCTCGGATTTTTCGGTCTGATATTCGCTTTTCTATTAAGAAAATCGCAGGCTGGTATAGGTCTTGAATTGGGCTCAATACATAAGCAGAAAATTGGCTAAATAATTTTTACTTACTGGGTATTGTTTGGTCCCCGCATAGAACCGGTTTAATTTGGCAATTCCTTTTTAGCCTTTAATTTCTTAAGTTATAGTTATCAGGTAATGGAGTTGTATGTTTAAAAGTTCGGTATATACATATCTTTCAGTTATTGTAATTTTTTATAGTGTTAATCTTAAAGCACAAAGCTTTGGCTTCGGATGTCTGGGGCTTGTAGGCGGATATGCTGGATATAGTTACCAGATTTACAAACCTACAGGCTTGAATACCTATATACAAACTTTTAACCTTATAAGAAAAGATTCTATAAAGGGAGCTATGCAGAACTTCGGGAAAAGTTCGGGGTATAGAGTGGGTATCAATTTCTTCCGCGCTGATCTTAAAGGTTTTATTTTAACTGCAAAAGGATTCTACCAGAGCCTCGGTGAAGAAAATGATGCTTCTGTAGTTTCTCCTTATGGCACCTACAGTAATACAAACTTCGACTTTAACCTCAGAAGTTGGGGAATTGGTTTAGATCTGGGAACATCACTCACTCATTCATTAAGCTGGAAGGTAATCGATGCCTCGCTTCTTTTTAATTCTGCCCAGTTTACAAATACAACTAATTATCCCAATGGACAGACCGATATAAATACTTATAAAACAGATAAACAGGTGCTTGGTTACACTGTTGGAACTGGGTTTATTCTTGCAATTATAGGTCATTATGTTAGCCTCGAGGGGTTTGCCGGATATACCTATCTAAAAATTGATATGGTTAAACAGGATAACGGTACCTATCTTGCAGTTAATGAATCTTCAAGTACTGAAATGAAAAATTTTATTGACAAAGGTGGCTTTAATGCTGTCATTCAGTTAAACGTCGGTTTCCCTCTTTGATTATCTATCTTTCCTAGTTTGAATACTGTCGAATAAATTACGTTAAGGAAATCACTTTTTTATCATTCCTGTTTAGGAAGAAAAATAAGAAAATTCCATAAGGGGGGAAAAAAGGTTATAGACTTGATAAAAGGAGTATGTAAATTTAAATTTATTATTAAAACAATCTTCTTTAATTGAAATTCAGATATTTTCTTTTAATTACTCTTCTTGTTTTACTTGTGCATAATTCACATGCCCAGGTAAAATATTATTACAAAGTTGTTACTGATACTATCCCTATTAATTTTGATAATGTTTATTCGATAAATCGGGTTACCATTTTACCTGGTTCAGAGACAATTACACTTCGGGGAAAGATATTAAAAAAAAGGGATTATAAGATTACTTATGGAAAAGGGGCTTTTTTACTCGCAGACTCACTTCCGTATTCTATTTTTGATACTCTGTGTATAACTTATCAGTCAATGGATCTTTCCTTGAAAAAAGAATATAAAAAAAGAAGTATCGAGGTCAAATATGACGAAAAGTTCAAAGATACAATTAGAGTCGCAAAAAATGAATCCGGTGGGTTTTCTGCTGAATCAATTTTTGGTGCCGGTATGCAGAAGAGCGGTACCCTTGTAAGGGGTTTTACTGTTGGAACTACTCAGGATTTTACTCTGAACAGTGGGTTGCGCCTCCAGCTTTCCGGAAAACTTTCCGATGAAATTGAAATAGTCGCTGCCCTTACCGACGAAAATACTCCAATTCAGCCTGAAGGAAATACCGAACGTCTGGATGAACTTGACAAAGTATTCATTCAGGTGAAGCATCCCAATGCTACTGGCACTTTCGGTGATTTCGAGCTTCAGAAAAAATTTGGGGAATTCGGGTTAATCAATAGAAAACTTCAGGGACTTGAAGGCGAGTTCAATTACGGTGGCTCTAATGCCTATTTCTCAGTTGCCAGTTCGACAGGAAAATATAATACTAACCTATTCAATGGTCAGGATGGGGTCCAGGGACCCTATGGATTATCAGGACGCAATAATGAACCTAATATTATTATTATCGCTGGAACTGAGAAAGTCTACCTCGATGGAATCGAAATGAAAAGAGGAGAGAATAATGACTATTCTATTGATTATTCAATTGGTCAGATTACTTTTACTACTAAACGCCTGATTACTGTTGCCAGCAGAATAACTGTTGATTTTGAATATACCGATAGACAGTTTGCAAGAAATTTTTTCGGAGCAGGTGTCAATACTACCTTCCTTAACAATAAAGTTTCCCTTACAGTACAATATACTAGGGAAGGGGATGACCAGAATTCCCCTATAGATGTTACTCTCTCTGACGATGATAAAAAAATATTAGCTGCAGCCGGTAATGATAGGAATAAAGCAAGTAAGTCCGGTGTTTCATTGGCTCTTCCCGATTCACTTGGAGTCATCAGGGGAATTTACGCTCAGGTTGATACTATTATAAATTCTGTCCCCGATACATTCTATGTTTATAGACCTGGTGATCCTACGGCTTTGTATGATGTTTCTTTTAGTTATATTGGTGAAGGACAGGCGGACTATATTAAACAAAGTTTGGGAAATTATAGCTTTGTCGGAAAAAATCAGGGGGACTATGCGCCGGTAATTTTCCTTCCTATGCCGGAATTAAAACAGGTCGGAAATGTTGTCCTTAACCTTAATCCGTGGGACGGCGTTTCCCTCAGTCTTGAATATGCAGGAAGTTTATGGGATCAGAATACTTTTTCCACTTTGGATAAAGATAAAGATTATGGTTATGCAAGAAATATATTCTTTAAACTCGATCCCAGGAAAATTGAAATAGGAAATATCAGTCTGGGCAAGATTGGACTTTCTTATAAAGATCGCTTTATTCAGGATAAGTTTTCTTCGGCTGATAGGGTAGATGAAGTTGAATTTAACAGGAATTATAATATATCCCAAACCTCTGCCAATGAAAATGAGGAACTTAGGGAAATAGGACTTAATCTAATCCCGATAAACCAATTAAGCATAAATTCTACTTATGGTTATCTCCAAAAAGGATCATTGACTTCAGATAGGTTTAATAATTCTTTTACTCTCGCTGATAAAAATTATAATGTAAGTTATAATCTGGATTATGTCTCATCTGTGGATTCATCCTTGAAATCTTATTGGCTCAGACAAACCGGTTCGGCCTCTTTTCTTCTCGGTAAACTGAAACCGGGAATTGATTTTCTCGCTGAGAACCGTAAAGATGAATATACTGCTAATGATTCATTATATTCAACTAGCCTTAAGTATTACGAATTTGATCCCTTCCTTAAGTTGATAGATTTTAAAGGCTTTAATTTTTCTGCTAAATACATGTTTAGAAATGATTTTGCACCTCTTAATGGTATCATGCTTGACCAGGCTAATTCTATGTCTCAGAATTATGACCTGAATTATAATGGTATTAAAGAATTTCAGTCAAGTTTCAACCTAACCCTAAATGATAAAAAATATACCGATCCGTTTAAACAAACAGGTCTTTTAAATAGTGAAACAATCCTTATTAAATCCCAGTCAAGATTTAATTTCTGGAAACCTATTACCGGGGATTATTATTATGAGGTTTCCACTCAAAGAACAGCCAAACTTCAGAAGATATTTGTTCAGGTTCCACAGGGACAGGGAAATTATAAGTACCTTGGCGACCTTAATAATAACGGTATTGCAGATGAAAATGAATTCGAACCAACAGTTTATGATGGCAATTATATCCTCATTACTGTCCCGACTGACAAGCTTTATCCTATTATTGACCTTAAAACCAGCTCCAAATGGAAAATAAATTTTTATGATATGTTCGATGGCAGAAACTTTATAGAAAAATTTGCTAGAATATTTTCCACTGAAACTGATTGGAGAGTTGAAGAGAATAGCCAGGAGGAGGATTATAAAAAAATCTACTTGCTTCATTTTTCTGATTTCCAGAACCCTGATAAAACTATTAGGGGTTCTAATATGATCCAGCAGGATGTCTTTCTTTTTGAAAAAGAACAGGACCTTAACTTTAGGCTAAGATTCATGCAGAGGAAAAGCCTCGACCAATTCAGCGGAGGCATAGAACAAGCCTATTATCGGGAAAGGAGCTTAAGAATAAATTTTAAAATGGTACAGGAAATATCGAACCAGACTGATGTGTCCACTATTAACGATTTTAATAATGCACCGCCTTTATCAAATACCGTTAGGGCAATTACTAATAATAGTATTACTTCCGATTTCTCCTATCGCCCCGAAAGGAATATTGAAGTGGGTTTTAAAATAAAAGCAGGAACAAGTACCGATACATATCCTGTAAAACCAACTGTTATTAATTTGAACTCGCAGGTCCTACGCTTTAATTTATCCATCGCCGGGAACGGTAGAATCAGAATTGAACTCGAACGCGATGAATTACTTGGAAATATTGATAATACAACTGTTGTCCCTTTTGAATTGTTAGGTGCAAATCAAATAGGGAAGAATTACTTCTGGAGATTGAACTTTGATTACCGGCTTTCGTCAAATCTGCAGTCCACGGTAAGTTATGACGGCAGACTTCAGGGCGTGAGCAGGGCAATCCATACTGCAAAAGCTGAAGTTAGAGCATATTTCTAAAGGATAAAATATGAAAATTATATCTGATTTGGTGGAAGTGCATCTGTTCAGGATTGATAATAATGAACTGCAATTTCTTCTTCTGAAAAGATCTGCCCACAAGATCTATCCCGGTCTGTGGCAGATGATATCGGGACATGTTGAAAAAGGAGAGACCGCCTTCCAAACAGCTTTAAGGGAATTACAAGAAGAAACAGGACTAAAACCCTCCCGCTTATGGGTTGTCCCTAATATAAACTCTTTTTATTCTCCCGATGACGACTCTATTTCTATTATTCCGGTATTTGCAGCACAGGTTAATGATTATAATGTCCTTATATCCGATGAGCATTCGGAATTCAAATGGGTAAATTCTGAAGAAGCAAAAATATTTCTCGCATGGGAAGGTCAAAGACGATCTGTCGATATAATAAAAGAATACTTCACAAATCAAATGTTCTTCCTTCAATTCACAGAAATAAAACTTTATTGATCTTATTTGTTTCGTATTTAACGGCCTTAAATATTTTACGTTAAAAAAATTCAGCGTAATGAAATGGCAGCGAGGAAAATTGTTTGAGCATCGCGAGTTTTTTCCGAGCAATTGAATGGAGCTGAATTTTTAGTAAAATATTTTAAGCCAAAGTTCTTTTGGTACTTTTCTTTAAAGAAAAGTACAATAAATTGTATATTTTTATAATTGATTTTATTAATTATAAAAATAAGGAGCTTACCTTGGGCTTATTAGTAGTTGGCTCTGTGGCACTTGACTCAGTAGCCACACCTTTTGATAAAGTTGAAGATGCTTTAGGGGGATCTGCTACATTCATTTCCTTAGCTTCCAGCTATTTCGGCGGTCCGGTTTATCTTGTCGGTACTGTTGGTGAGGATTTCCCTAAAAAATATATCAATCTTCTTGCAAAGCATGAAATTGATCTGGAAGGTTTACAGATAGTCCCCGGCAAAACATTCCGTTGGTCTGGCAAATATCACTACGACCTCAATGTGCGCGATACATTGCTCACAGAGTTAAATGTATTTGAAAAATTCGATCCCGTCATACCTGAGAAATTTAGGAAAGCTCAGTTTGTCTGCCTTGGCAATATAGATCCGGTCTTGCAGATGAAAGTACTCGACCAAATGATTAATCCTCAGTTTGTTGTTTGTGATACTATGAATTATTGGATCGAAGGCAGAAAACCTGAATTGATTAAACTCCTTAAAAGNNGCTTATCCGATGGAAATGATCTTTGACCCAACTGGCGCAGGAGACACTTTTGCCGGAGGATTTATTGGTTATCTCCATAAAACAAACGACCTGAACCCTGAAAATATGAAACGCGCCGTCATATACGGTAGTGCTATGGCATCCTTCTGTGTGGAACAATTTAGTACTGGCGGACTCGAGCAGCTCTCTCAAGTGAAAATAAAAGAAAGGTTCAGAGAATTCCTAAAACTATCTAGGTTCGATGAAAAAGACTGATTATTTCTCAGCTAAATTCGAAAATGATGAATTTATTTTCCTTGACCAGACTAAACTTCCCCTTGAGGAAGTTTATGTCCGGACTGATGATTATGAAAGAATAGCTATTGCTATCGAACGTCTTGAGGTTAGAGGTGCGCCATTAATTGGTATTGCCGCTGCTTATGCCCTCGCTCTTTCATTAAAAAAATCCCTTAATGGAAATAATAATGATGTTGCTTTCAGTCATGCTTATGATAGACTTGCACGCACACGCCCTACTGCGGTAAATCTTTTTTTCGCACTTGATTTAATAAAATCAGTCTATGAAACTCAAAAGAACTCTGATAATATTTACCAAACTCTGCTCGCCAAAGCAGTTCAAATTCATAATGAAGATATCCAACACTGTAAAAAAATCGGTGATAATGGTTTAAGAATATTCCAAAAGAAATCTAATGTCCTTACTCATTGTAATACAGGTAAACTTGCTACCGGTGGCGCTGGAACTGCCTTTAGTGTAATTCAGACCGGTTTCGAAAAGGGGCTTGTAAATTATGTTTATGCAGATGAAACTCGCCCTCTTTTCCAGGGATTGAGATTAACCGCCTTTGAACTTGAACATTCTGGTATCCCATTTTCTGTATTGAGCGATTCTATGGCAGCTTCCCTTATGAAAGATCATAAGGTCGACCTTGTTATAACAGGTGCCGACCGAATCGCTCTCAACGGTGATGCTGCTAATAAAATAGGTACCTATAGCCTCGCCATTCTTTGTAATTACCACGATATACCATTTTATATTGCCGCTCCATCAACAAGTATTGATCGCAGTATTCTCACAGGGGAAGATATCAAAATAGAATTCCGTGATAAAAAAGAAATCCTGAATCCGTCTGGTCATCAGCTCGCGCCTGACCATTATGATGTATATTCTCCCGCTTTCGATGTCACTCCCTCCCATCTTATTAAAGGAATTATTACAGAAGAGGATATCTTCTTCTTCCCATATAATTTTCTAAAATGAGCAAAATAATTAAGACTGAGGCTGTGGTTCTAAGCAAATTGAACTATGGCGATAGCAGTAGTATAGTCTCTCTTTTTACCAAAGAATATGGAAAATTATCCGCAATGTTGAAAGGGGGAAGAAATCCTAAATCCAAGCTTAGCCTTATTGTCGATCCTATCAATTATCTTGAAGTAATTTTCTATAATAATCCCTCCCGTGATCTGCAGATTCTGTCAAACGCTGATATCAAAGCCCATTTCCCTAAAATCAAAGAGGATCTGGATAAACTCAAATATGCCCATTCTGTAATTGAACTTGTAAAAAATCTTTCCGTTGAACACGAAGTCAATAAAAAACTCTTCTCTGGTATTGTCAGGATTCTGGAGTTAATGAGTGATGGGAAAGAAAATCCAGCTGTTTCTTTCGGCAGGTTCTTCCTTTTCTTTCTTAAGGAATTGGGATATGAGTTCCAGCTTAAAAAATGCGCTTCTTGCGGCAAAACAAACCTCGCAGGAATTGAATTGTCATATAATTATGAAATTGGTATTTTATGTAACGAATGCAGTATAAATTATATGGAAAATGTCACCGTAAATCCGGAACTTTTTCATTATCTTAATTGTCTAAAGAAAAATGAAAGCCCCGGAGTTGTTAACCCGGATGTCATAAATGGTGCTGTCACTTTTCTTGAGAACTATTTGAAGCACCATGTCTCGGATTTTAAGGGATTACAATCATTACAAATGTTCAAGGAGAAATAAAAAAATGAAGTCCAAAAAGTTAATTGGTGTATTGGCATTATTAGCAGTCGGAATTATCTTTGGTGCTATCCTGGTTTCTGGATTTAGTTTGGTCAGACCTGATTATGCTGATATAAAGTTGGGCGCGGCAGCTCCCCCTGTTAATCTTGATGCGGATGCTACTGCTTTCAGCAAAGCTTTTATTGAAGTTGCTGAAAAAGTTACTCCCACTATTGTGCAGGTCGCAGTTGTTTCAGAAAAAAGTGGGGATGATCCCCATAGTGATATGTTTTTCTTTCCATTTAAGGATATGCCCCAGGAACAAAGAGGATCTGGCAGCGGAATAATTATTACTGATGACGGGTATATTCTTACTAATAATCACGTGGTCGAAAATGCATCAAAAGTATCAGTAACCCTGAATGACAAACGCTCATTTGATGCTAAAATTATGGGCACCGATCCGTTAACTGATCTTGCGGTAATTAAAATCGATGCCAAAGGTCTCCCCGTCGCCTACCTTGGTAATTCAGATGATTTGAAGGTAGGGCAGTGGGTTATGGCAATCGGTAATCCCCTCGCTTTATCTTCTACTGTTACGGCGGGAATTGTAAGCTCCCTCGGCAGAGGATCACTTGGCTTAATAAATGATCCCTATGGAGTAGAAAATTTTATTCAGACTGATGCTGTCATAAATCCGGGTAACTCCGGCGGTGCATTGGTCGATCTGTCAGGTTCGGTAATCGGGGTTAACTCCGCAATTGCAGCTTCAAGAACCGGTACCTATATCGGTTACGGTTTTGCAATTCCCGTAAATCTCGTTAAAAATGTTGCTAAAGATTTAATAGCTCACGGTAAAGTTAGCAGAGGTTATATTGGCGTAAATATCGGTCCGGTAGATGATGCGATAGCTAAATCTGTCGGTCTTGATAGACCAAGAGGAATAATTGTTCAGGGAATCGTTGAAGGTGGTTCCGCATCTAAAGCCGATGTCAAAGAGGGTGATATTATCCTTAAAGTCGATGGCAAAAATGTTAATGCCCCTAACGAATTGCAAGGTTATATTGCCGGTAGATCAGCTGGAACTACTGTAAAATTAACTATTTTCAGAGATGGTAAGGAAATAGAAAGGTCAGTTACTCTAAAAGCAAGAGATATTAGCTCACAGAATGAACCCGTTGTTAATAAAGAAGATGATTCGAAAAATAATGAATCCAATTCTGGTTACTTAACCTTTGATAAGATAGGCTTTACAGTAAAAAATCTGTCTTCTCAGGATAAAAAAGAATATAAAGTCGAAAATGGTGTTGTTATTTCTGAGGTTAAACAATTCAGTAAAGCTGAAGACCAAAACCTCCAGAAAGGTCTCCTGATTATTGAAGCAGACAAAAAACATATCCATAATGTCAATGACCTCAAATCAGTTCTTGATAATAAAAAGGGCTCTGCTGTCCTCCTGAAAATTCAGGATGGCAAAGGAAATAGCAGATTCGTTGGAATTGAAGTCCCTGATTAAATACAAATAGAATAGTAGTTGTTAAAAGGCTGTCCTGAATAAGTTCAGCCTTTTTTATGTCATGTAAACATAAAAAAGGCCGCCTTGCTCCTGTTAACAATTCTATAATTACTCATTTTTTTTACAAAATATTTCTTTTCGCACACTGAATCGAGCGCATTTCGAGCGCATATGCAGCGCAATTCCTTACTTATACAATTCTCATTTTCTACTTGCCATACTAATGGCGCGCCATTTGGTACTTTATTCTCCGCAATTAATTATCTGGCCCATACGATTCCTTTTCAGACTCCTTTGATTCCATCGTCACGGATAAAAGTTCAGTATAATCAGCAGCACAACTGAATGAGCTGATTTTCATCTTAGACTGTTCCAAAATCCATCTGCAATAAAAAATGTTCTTATTTGGCTTTTATTTAAACGGCCTTAAATATTTTGTGTTAGATAAATTCAGCGGAATGAAATGGCAGCGAGGGAAACTGTTTGAGCATAGCGAGTTTTTCCCGAGCAATGGANNAATTTATAGCAAAATATTTTAAGCCATGTTTCTTTTGCAACTTTTCTTACGTTAAGAAAAGTTGAGTAATATTTATTTATATTTGTAAAAACATATGAGATTTAAATGATAAGATTTTTAACTGCTGGTGAGTCTCACGGTAAAGCGCTCTCAATTATCGTTGATGGCTTTCCCTCAAACCTTAAAATTGCAAAAGATTATATAAATTCCCACCTCAAAAGACGGCAGGTCGGCTACGGCAGGGGACTACGAATGAAAATCGAATCCGATGTCGTTGAAATATTATCAGGCGTTCGATTTGGCAAAACTCTTGGCTCTCCTGTTTCCTTCATAATCAGAAACAGCGATTGGGAAAACTGGACAGAGAGAATGGATCATGAAACTAAAAGTAAAAATGTAGAAAAGATTTCTATACCTCGCCCCGGGCATGCGGATCTTACCGGTATTTCTAAATTCAATCTCGATGATATTAGGAATTCAATTGAAAGAAGTAGCGCCCGCGAAACTGCCGCAAGAGTAGCTGCCGGTTCCGTTGCCAGAAGATTTCTTGAAGAATTTGGAATCTCTGTCGGAAGTTATGTCGAAAGTCTTGGCGGTATTTATCCTGAAAACGATTTCTTCGTTGATCTCCTCAATAATAATTTAACTAAAAAGTTTAATGCCTGGTCCCTTGCACAGCAGGCAGATAAAAGTGACGTCCGCGTACTTGATAAATCTCAGGAAGCAAAAATCATAAATAAAATTAAGAAAGCTAAAAAGCAGGGGGATACTCTCGGCGGGACATTCATTGCTGTCGCCACAGGTGTCCCGGTTGGTCTGGGTAGTTTTACTCAGTACGACCTTAAATTAAATGCAGAAATTGCTCATTCCATTATGTCCATTAACGCTGTTAAAGGAATCGAAATCGGTGGCGGGTTCATTAGCTCTGACCTTCTCGGGTCAGAAAATCATGACGAAATAATTATTAAAGATAATGTCCTTTCAAGAAAAACTAATATGGCGGGTGGCATCGAAGGTGGAATTTCTACGGGACTCCCTATAATCGTTAGAGGTTCTATGAAACCTATCGCTACTCTTATGAATCCTCTGACCAGTGTCGACCTCCATACTATGCGTCAGGTTGAATCAAGAAGAGAAAGAAGTGATTTTACCGCTGTCCCCGCCTGTGCTGTAATAGCTGAATCTATGCTCGCCTGGAGCCTTGCTAAATATTTCCTTAGCAAATTCGACGGCGACTCCCTCGAAGAAATAAAGGATAATTATAATTCCTATACTAAAAAACTACATTCAAGAATTAAAAAGAATTTCGGGTAAGGATTAAATGATTGTGATTAAGAAATTTATGTTTGGCCCCTTTCAGGTAAATACGTATCTGATCTGGGATGAAATCACTAACGAATGTGCTGTAATCGATCCCGGCTGCTATAACGAAACTGAAGAAAAAAAACTTGCCGGTTTTATTTCCTTAAATAACCTGAATGTCAAATACCTCCTCTGCACGCATTGCCATATCGATCATATCATTGGCTGTTCATTTATCAAAGAAACATACAATCCTCTTTTTCTTGTGCCGGAACATGACCTGCCCTTACTCCAAAACGCTGGACAGCAGGCATCCACATTTCACCTAAAATTAAAAGCTCCTCCCGCGCATGATAATATAATTACAGAAGATCTTGTTTTATATCTCGGTGATAAAAAACTGAATTTTATTTATACCCCTGGGCACACCCCCGGTGAATATTGTATCTATCTAAAGGATGAAAGCATTTGCATAACCGGCGATGTTTTATTTAAAGATGGTATCGGAAGAACCGATCTCTGGGGTGGAAATTATAATACTCTAATTGATTCAATCAAAAATAAACTTTTTGCCCTGCCGGATGATGTAACCATATACCCCGGTCACGGCGAGAATAGCAAAATAGGCATCGAGAAAACTCAAAATCAATTCTTAAAGTTACCTTGATATGCCCCCCTGCATATCCTCATTTTCATGTAATATCCCATATTTTCTCTATATTTACGAAACATTTTTATAAGATTATGAAGTATTTTCTCTGCCTATTTTTAATATTCGCTGTTACGGATTTATTCCCTCAGCAAGATTCAACTAAAGTAGATTCAACCACCGTAGATTTTGACCTTTTTACTGTAAAGTTAAAAGATAATTTGCTTCAGGTTATTTCAAATGAAGGTAGTCTCATGTTTACTCAGAAATTTGAAAACCCTGCCTTTACTACTGCCGACCTTGATAGTGATTCTGTCGATGAATATATTCTGATTGACTACAAAATTCTGGATCAGAAAAAGGATTATACAATATATGTCTATAATACAATCGATACATTTTATTGTATTGATTCTATCAGATCGGGTTTCTATGAACCCTATGTCTTTTATTCGGATGAGGTAAAAGGAAATGTAATAATTGCTGGTATGCCCGGTTTTGATGAACTGAACTTGGGGAAGGCGGATATCTCCTTGCCTTTGAATATCTGGCAGTATGGCGAAAACGGAATTGTCCTGATAAATGATCAGATATATGATCTGTTCCTTTCTGAAAATGATTCTGTAGTTGATTATCTGGACGTTTATTTTGATTCTAATATTAAGAACTGCAATTCCTCCGAACAGGTTAATAATATAATAGCTACCGGGTATATAAACTATAAAAATGCCGGTGAATTATCCGACGCCGCTCAGTTCCTGTTAAAGTATTATTTGTGCACTGATGTTGATAATTTTAAGAAGAAAATTGAAAAACTATAGTAAGGTAATATTTGATTCTCCTTCATTCGATTAAATGTGCAGAAATTTTTAATTTCTAATAGATAACTGAATATTGTGAAAAAATGTTTTATCTTCATATTCCTGTTGGCATTTCTTGTAAGTAACTCTTATTCTCAGATTAAAATAAAAAGTCTAAGATATTACCCTTATGGTGAGGATACCGCTCTTCCCGTTATTATATCTGGAAATGATAATCTGTCCGGACTTGTAATAGAATTTGACCTCGACTCAAAGTTTGTGCCCGATCTTGATATCGTCTTCCGATTCTGTGACAGGAACTGGAAACCTATGAATAATGTGTTCCTCTCCAATTATGGACAAAGTGTCTCTTATAGTATTGATTTTTCCAACTTGCCAGCTTCTGTTCTGAATGCAGTATATCATTACAAAGGAGTTTTTCCTGATCAGAAAGGATATGTCTCTTTCCCTTATTCAGGTAAATATATGTTCTATGTTACCGATGCCTTGGATACATCAATCGTTTTTGCCTCAGGACAGTTTTATGTCGTTTTCCCTGAAATTGAGCTTAATGTTAATCTGAAGAAGGAATCGCTTGAAGATAAATCATATTATCCCCTGGAACTTGGCAGGGTTTTCAATATTGAAACCAAATTTAATCTTCCGGATAAGCTCTTTCCGGCAAATGTTTCTTGTATGGAAATAGTTGAGAACCAAAAAATCTATAACCCTTATATTGTTGATAGGTCTTTCAATACAAATACACGCCAGTTCTATTGGGATGGGAATAGAGCATTTACTTTTTTGATAAGAGATATTAAGCCGGGAAATGAATATAGGCAAACCGATCTGAGGGATGCCAATAAATTTCCTTCTGGAAATGTAAAAGCCCAGTTCGACGGTATCGAATACCCCCGCTTCGATAAATTCGGGAATCGGGATCTGAATGGTGGAGAATTACTTACTGACTTTAACAATGATTATGCTGATTATCTGAATGTAACTTTTTCTTTCCGCCCGGCTGATAATTTCTATGGCGATATTTATTTAACAGGGGCATTCAATAATTGGCAGATTCTCCCTGCTTGCCAGATGATAAATAATGGGGGATTGTATAATAAGACAATTGAACTCAAAAGAGGGATCTTCGATTATCAATATGTTACAGCAGATCTTTTAAATGGTGAGATTAAAAATCAGGATTGGGTGCAGCTTGAAGGAAATTTCTGGGAAACTGAAAATGTTTACAATATCTTCATCTTCTATCAGGACCCTGATTTTGGTGGCTTCGATAGAATAATTGCGTATCAAAAATTAACAAGTAAATAGTATATGGAAAAATTGAAAATAGGAGTCGTTGGAACAGGACATCTGGGTAAACTTCATACCAAAATGTTTCAGCAAATATCAAATTGTGAGCTGGTCGGAATATATGATTCAAACCCCGATCATCTGGCTCATGCGTCTAAAGAATTTAATGTCAGAGCCTTCAAAAGTTTAAGTGAAATGCTGGATAATGTTGACGCTGTTTCTATAGCTGTTACTACTAGTGCCCATTTCCGCATTGCAGAAAAATGTCTGGAAAACAATAAACATGTGTTCATTGAAAAACCGATTACTTCTTTGATTTCAGAAGGTGAAAAGCTGGTAAAAACGGCTAAAGATAAAAATCTCTTTATACAGGTGGGGCATATTGAAAGATTTAATCCTGCGCTGTTGGCTGTGGAGGAGTATATCATTCAGCCAATGTTTATTCAATCTGACCGCCTTGCCCAGTTTAACTCCCGTGGTACCGATGTCGCTGTCGTTCTTGATTTAATGATTCATGATATTGATATAATTTTAAGCTTGGTGAAGAGTGATGTCGCAAAGATCGACGCCAATGGTATTGCTGTAGTTTCTGAAAATATAGATATTGCAAATGCACGTATTCAGTTTGTTAATGGCGCCGTGGCTAATGTTACCGCAAGCAGGATCTCCCAGAAAAAAATGCGTAAGATGAGATTATTTCAGAAGGATAACTATATTTCCCTCGATTTTATTGCCGGAGTCGCAGAGGTATATCGTTTGGTGCCTGCTGATCAGCAGTTGTTAACTCCCGCCATTTCATTCGGCGAAATGGGAATGGGCGATAAGAAAAAAAGAGTTATCTATGAACAGCCCGAAATAAAAGAAGTTAATGCATTGAAATATGAACTGGAACTTTTTGTCAATTCTGTTATCGCAGGGAAAAACCCCGTTGTTACTGGAGAGGATGGCTTAAGGGCTTTAAAGGTTGCTCAAATAATAATTGAAAAAATCGAAGAGTCTAAAGTTAACGTATAACTATAAAAAGGTTCTATGTATGAAAAGTCTGAAATTGTTTCTCCCTGTTTTCTTGCTCTTTGCATTAAGCAGTTTAAGTTGCAGCGTATATCAGACGGCTGTAAACATCTCCAGGTTAAAGTTTAAACTTGGTGCTGTTAATAATTTTACTCTTGCCGGCATAAGCCTCACCAATAAAAAGAGTATCAATGATTTTACTCCTTTGGAAGCCCTTAAATTAACATCATCTTTTTCACACCATACATTGCCCGCTGCCTTTATTCTCAATGTAAATGCAGTTAACCCTAATGATGGTACCGGCGGTTATCCCAAGACTAATGTCTCTATCGTTGCTTTTCCCTGGCGGCTGATGATAAATAATAAAGAAACCGTCCATGGGGATATTGCAGCCCCTTTCCCTATCCCCGGAACTGGGGAGGAGGCAGTAATACCAATTCAAATTACTGTCGATCTGTATCAGTTTTTCAAGGATAAAGAATATCAGGATATTTTGAGTCTTGCTCTGAAACTTGGCGGAATTGGCGGCGGTGGTTCGGTTGATCTTGCTTTATATGTAAAACCTACTGTTTCATTTTCGTTGGGAAATGTCACTTATCCGGGGGAAATAAAAGTTATTAGTAAGGAATATTCAAAGTAGTTTAAATAAACTCTGTAATAATTATGCCTAAAACAGAAAAATATGCAATCGGTGTGGATCTTGGTGGTACTTTAGTTAAACTTGGGATCGTCTCCCGGCAGGGGAAGATCATTAAGAAAACCACAGTGGAAACTAAAGCTGATGGTGGTCCCGAAAGTGTTATCGCTCAGATTAAATATGGCGTAAATATTCTTCTCCATAAAAATAAATATAAGCTGTCTGGTATTGGAATCGGATCCCCCGGCACTGTATCTATGAAAAATGGAACCGTCGAAAATCCGCCTAATTTTCCCGGGTGGAAGAAAATAAATCTTGGTAAGATTATTAAAAAAGAATTTAACTTAAAAGTGCATATTGATAATGATGCTAATGCTGCCGCTATTGGCGAAATGATCTTCGGAGCAGGAAAAAATATAGATTCTTTTGTAATGATTACTATTGGAACGGGCGTGGGTGGAGGAATTGTCTTTAATAGAAAGATGTTCAGGGGGGAGCACGGGGGAGCAGGAGAGGTCGGGCATATAACTGTTGACTATAAAGGGGATAAATGTAACTGCGGTTCGTATGGTTGCATCGAAACCTACGCCGGGAACGCTTACCTTATTCGGAGAGTTAAAGAGGAACTTAAAAATTATCCCGATTCTAAGATTTGGACTTTTATTAATAATAACCCGGATAACTTGACTCCCGAATTTATCAATATGGCTGCTGAAAATGGGGATGATTTTGCTAAGTCCGTTGTACATGACTTGGGATATTTTCTGGGAGCAGCGCTAAGTTCGGTTAGTAACCTCCTCGATATTAGTACTTTTATTATCGGCGGGGGTGTTGCAGGATTCGGTGATCCTTTATTTAAATCTATTAAAGAAATAATGACTCGGAGAGTATTGACTCCTTTACGCCCTAAAATTAAAATTATTCCTGCAAGGCTGAAGAATGATGCAGGTATTAAAGGTGCATCCTCACTTGTATTTTATAATTCATAATTATCTGAATACCGCAGCGAAATGAAAATACTTTTGCTCGTATCCCTCTTTAGCATTGCAATCCTCGCGCAGGAGAAAGATTCCCTCCTATTTAAACCTTCCGGCGATACCTTGGCAGTAAAAGACACTACGGCAAAAAAGAAATATGATGTCGATACCGTTATCTATTCAAGCGCTTCCGATTCACTTATCTTTTATGTTGATAAGAAAAAAATGGATCTGTATGGGGAAGGGGAGATGCAGTACAAGGAAACTGATCTGAAAAGTGCTAAGATCTTTATCGATTTTGAAACCAATAATATTGATGCCGTAGGCACGCCCTCCGATTCTTTCCCCGGTAAATTTAAAGGGACTCCGGTTCTCGTGGATAAGGGTGAGACTTATGACGGTATCACAATGAAGTTTAATTTCAAAACTTCTCGGGGTTTTATTTCAAACGCAGGATCAAAACTCGAGGGAGCTATCTATACGGGTGAAAAAATTAAACGTATGGATAAGGAAACCTATTTTATTGAGGATGGCATCTATACTACCTGCGATGAAACCCCTCCCCATTATTATTTCTATGCCCATCAAATGAAGGTCATCCAGAAAGAACAAATAGTTGCAAGGTGGATATGGCTCTATTTCGGGGGTGTCCCGTTTCCTATCCCTATTCCGTTTGCAGTCTTTCCTATCGAATCGGGTAGAAGATCGGGAATTATGATACCGTCTTTCGGTGATGATGCAAACTATGGCTACTATTTCTCAAGATTTGGTTATTTCTGGGCTATAAATGATTATATGGATGTTAATATGTATTCCACTTATTTCACCCGCGGAAGCTATGATCTCGATTCAAGGTTCCGGTATGCCAAACGATATAATTTTTCCGGTAATATTCAGGCGGATTATATTTACAGAAAAAATGGAGTGTCTACCGATCCTGCGTTTTCTACTTCCAACAATTGGAATCTAACAATTAACCATAACCAGACCATCGATCCCACATTACGTTTGGATGCAAATCTGCAATATTCGTCTTCAAACTATGCAGCCCAAAATGTTACTAATTTAAATCAGGTCCTCCAAAGCACTATCTATTCAAATGCTACGTTATTTAAAAATTGGGAGGAATCAGGTAACAGCTTATCCTTAAGCTATAGCAGAAGTCAGGATCTGCAGTCTGGTAATATAAATGAGATTCTTCCTAACCTTACTTTCTCCATGGGACAAAAATATCCCTTCCGTAGTAAGGATGTAACTAACGATCAGAAATGGTATGAACTTTGGGGACTTTCATACTCGGGACAGTTTGAAAATATTAGGAATAAATCAAACGGCGACCTTAGCATCAGGGGCGGATTCAATCATCAGTTGTCAACTTCCTTTTCTCCTAAAATTGGATACTTTAACTTTACTCCTAATTTCAGTTATAATGAAAGGTGGTATAATAAATATACCGATGAAAAGATTATCAGGTCTCCCTATACGGGATATGATTCTCTTGATATAAGCGATGGTTATAAACTTAGTGCTGTTAGAACTTTTAATATGGGGGTCTCCGCACAGACAAAATTTTATGGCATCTTTAATCCGGATATTCTGGGAGTCGCCAGCATTAGGCATACCGTAAATCCATCCATATCCTATAACTACGCTCCTGATTTCAGCAAGCCGGGATGGGGTTATTATTCCTCTTATACCGATACAAGTGGAATAGTTCATAGGTATGATAAATACCAGCGGGAAATATTCGGCGGGGCTGGTGCGGGTGAGCAGCAGAACCTCTCGTTTTCTCTAACTAATATTTTTGAAATGAAAACTAAAGTTGATCCTACTGATACTACTTCCAAAGAAAACAAGATACAGCTCCTTAATTTATCCGCAAATATGAGTTATAACTTTGCTGCGGATAGTCTCAGGTTTTCTGATCTTTCTATAGGCTATAGAACTCAGGTCGGCGACTTACTTAATATTTCCAGTTCCTCAAGTTTTACTCCCTATGATTATAGCGGCGCTGTTACAAGAATAAATAAATTTCTGGTGGATGAAGGCAAGGGACTTTTCCGGATGACTAATCTTAGTTTCTCCATATCCACAACTCTTTCCGGTGAAAAGTTAAAATCAAAAGAAACTGAAGTAAAAAAACCTGAAGATCGTCCTATAAATGAACTCGAAAATATTGACAGGCAGAATTATCAGGGAATTTATAGTCAGAAGGAAGCGGATTTTTCGATCCCCTGGAATTTATCCTTAAGTTATAATTACAGCCTTTCAACTCCTACTCCACTGTCAACTTATAAATATTCTAATCTTAATGGTTCCATCGATTTTAATTTAACCCCTAACTGGAAATTCTCCGTTGCAGGAAGCTATGATTTCCAGCTCAAGCAGTTCGCCGCTCCTCAAATTAAAATTACCCGCGATCTCCATTGCTGGATAATGAACTTTACCTGGAACCCGATTGGTCCATACCGTGGATACAATCTTGAAATTAAAGTCAAAGCGCCCCAGCTTCAGAATCTTAAACTGACTAAAAGTTCTGACTTTTACACTGGTAAATAATATGAGGCATTATATTATTGACGGTAATAATTTAATAGGGAAGATAGGCTCTCTTCAGAAACTGCAGAAAAAGAATAAACAGTCTTCCCGTGAAAAACTTGCCTTCATTCTGGAAAGTTATTTCCTTGGCAGGCAAAACACTAAAATCTCTCTTCATTACGACGGTTTCGCCGGTCAGTCAATTAATGTGCAGAATATCAGAATAATATATTCCGGAAAAAAGACTGCCGATGATGAAATAAAATCTCAGATAGAACAGGAGCAAAACCGTAGGAATTTAATTATTGTCTCCTCCGACCGCAACCTTAAAGATTTTGCCAGTGTATGCGGATGTGATTGGATTTCCTGCGAAGATTTCTTCCGTGAAATTCTCAGCCGCTCCCCCGATGATGAAGAAAAACAGAAAATCGATTCAATCAATAACGACGAATTCAAAAAACTATTCGATGTCTAACTCCAACTCCATCCACTTCTCCACTTCCCCCACATTTGTCGGCTTCGCAATTATCTCCCTCTTATTATTTATCAAAAACATAGTCGGTGTA
>PLLW01000008.1 GCA_003141435.1 Ignavibacteriales bacterium | reverse complement strand
AGAAGATTTATTCTAAGTTTGACAACATGGCAGAATATATATTAGGAAACTTCATTTATTGGGTGTACATTTACAGCTCAAAGAATCAGAGAAGGTTTTATTTTGTATAACTAATACTAAACATTCCAAAAAAAAAAGTTATAATTTTTGAAACATTCATACAACATTTTTCGTATAACAGTTAGTTCTTTGAACAGTTTTCATTAGGGGTTTTCGATCCGGTAGTTATTGCTTACTGTGCGAATGAGGGGAGAACAGAAATCTCTGGCACAGTTTTGGGAAGGCTTCGGGCTGATGACACGACAAGCACAATGCGACCGGGCGGTTGAAGGCACAATCAATTTTTCCAGTATTCATTTAATTATTAACACAATGAAAAAATTATCTATTAGGGATATTGAAATATCCCCCAATGAAAAATTTTGTGTATGTACTTTGAACAAAACAACCAGAGTCATGCACAATTTTGTAGTCTCTAAAGAATCTATCATAAAGGAAATGCAAAGATCAGGAATGAAATTTGTTGAAGTCCTTACTACATTAAATGATATTATCTCACTTAAATTTTTTTAGTCATGGAAACAATAAAAATAGGTGGAATTACTTTTGAAAACTCTTTAGAAGGTTTAAAAAGGTTTATGTCAATATCTCGGAATGTTGAAGGTTGGAATCTATTGCGGAAGGATGCAAAAAGATTTTTTTCAAAAGAACTTATTAATCAATTAGATCAATCAGCGTACATACTCAAACTTTTAGGAAGGAAAGGAGCAAAAAATGAAAAACGAAATTAAAAAATCAGGTACAGGTTTTATCCTTCCTTCGGGTTTAAGTGGTAAGAGTTGGTTACACATAAAGAATCTGAAAAGATTTTTAAAGTTTAAATTTTCCAATGAACAGGTGTATATCATTAACAACAAGCACATACAAAATGAAATCACTAATCAGGAAGTACTTACATTTGCATAAATCTGAATTATTTTCAGGTCAAATATTAAAAATAGAAGATCATTTTATTCAGATTGATTATACTGGCACATTATTAATTTCATACTATGAATTATAAAAAGGTTCACAGTACAAATACCAAATATTATGAAAACCGCAATTTTTCTTTTAAGTTTTTTTCTTTGCAGTATTAATTTATTTGCACAATCAGATTATAAAAGTTCTGCAAATTTAATTTATCAACCGACTGATAATGGCGTGGGTTTTCGTTTTGAAACTCATAACATTTACGCCTCATATACGAAAGGAACATATAATTATACTTTCGTATATATAAAAACTCATAGTAAATATAGTTTAGGGTTTTTAATACCTTTTGAATATGCAAATTTGACTGCTGGTTTATGTTATCACATATATTCACAGCCTAAAATTGCAAGTGGTTTTAACACTAAAGTATTAAAATCATTTTCTTTTGAAGTAGGTTGCGTTTATAAATACAAAAGAATTAACATAGGAGCATCAACTGACGTTCTAAAATGGGAGCCATCTATATTATTAGGTTTTAATTTTTAATTTATGAGTAATACATTATTATTAATTTTATCAGGTGTTTTGTTTCTTTTTAACCTTATACTGACTTTCATAGTTAGTAAGCTGAAAAAAGAATGTGATCTAAATAATGAAGCCTCACAGCATTATCAAAATGACTGTCAGGCTTTAAATTCCGATATACAATTGTATATGCTTAAAGCGAATACTCATTTTAGAAATATGCGTAAATCATATTTGAGAGCTTTAGACTTAGCTGTCAAACATTACAAGCAATCAGCGAAAGAGAAAGTAAGAAAGTTAACTTACAGAACTAAGCGATGAAAGACATTTGCAAAATTTGCAGCAACTTAGAAGTTGACAAAACAATTATTTGTCGGCAACATTCTGAAAAAAATACACAAGAATTTACAGGTGAAAGGAAATCAGAAATTTACAAATATTGTGTGGCTAAAAATATTCCTTTGAATAATTTAGTTGTAACCATGAAATCCTGTAATTCTTTTTGTGTATCACAGGAAGCAACACCAGAACAGAAGTATGAATCATTATCCATGTGAAATAGTTATTTCACAGGACAAGTCAATTTAGGGGGATTAGAAGTCAGAGCAACCGTTATGGAGTCTTTCCGCCTACATAGGGTTCGAGTCCCTACTAATCCCTTTTATTAGACAATCATTATTTAATTATTATTTAACCTTAATTTATTTACGAAATGACAAAAGAAAACGTTTTTGAAGTAGCATTGCAGTCTTTAGTATTATCACCTAAGACAATTAAAGTTCAGGCATTTATTTACAGAGGTGTCAATGACCTTGAAAACCTTGTCAGGTTTTTAGGAGTGGCCCCAAAAGTTATTTTTGAAAAGGGTAAGATGAATTATCAGTTTGGTAAGCTTATTGTCCCTGACAATTCAGTTATCACCAGATCAATTTATGGCGATATACTTTTGTGTATGACCTTATCAGAGGCTAATGACAGATACGATATTGCAGCCCAAAGGGATTACGATAACGCAAAAGATTCACAGAATGTAACTCCTAAAGTGAAGAAGGTCAGAACAACAAAGAAGTAACAAACAAATTGCAACTAGCCAAAAAAATAGTTGCGTCCCCTTATAGATGGGAAAAACATACAAAGTGAACCTGTTATAGTTTTGGCTATAATGGGTTTTTTTATGTCAAGTTATAAAGGTTTTCCGCAATGGGGTGAAAACTCCCTGATTTTATTAAGCGGTTTTTAATTTCCAGAGTATTAACCTTCTGGTCGGAAAACCTTTTTTAAATAAAATATATTTTTATTTTCTTAACTTAATTTAATAAATTTCAATTATGAGTAAAAAGAGTCCTTTTAAAACTATCAGCGAAAACCTTCCGTTTTATCCTGACATGAAAGATCAATCTGAAAAGATTCACGAACCTTTTATCGGAACATACATAGGTTCGGCTATTTTGGGAGACAGTCCAAAACCAGAGGAACAAATCCCTGTATATACATTTGCGAAACTTAATGGCGATTGTTATTATGTATGTCAGTCATACGCAATTAAAAAAGCTGTGGAAACTGCAAAGAAAGAATATGATACTTTAAATGATATTGTATTCCAGTTCATCTTCAAAGAGAAATCCGAGTCAGGTGGAAAACCTTTTAATGTATTCACTACTGGCTATTGTACTTTGGAACAGTACAATCTTTCGTTGCTAGCTGATGAAAAACCAGAACCAAAGAAGGCAAAGAAATAAGACTTTGTTTTTCTAACCAAAGTTTGGGGAGTCCCCAAATTAATTATTAATTTTTGAGTTTGTCGGACTCCCTTTTTTCTTTTTGAGTCATTATAATCAAATGTAAAAAGATGAAAAATGTTTCAAATTCAGCCTCGTTTGTTCCGGCTTTGAAAAAATTATTTTTTGAGTTTATTACATGGAAGGATAACTTTACACAATATTTGCCTTTGCATGATGAGTATGAAATTCATATTGAAACTCATATATTAGAATATATGAGTCTTAAAAAACTTTGGAAATATTGGTTAGCAGAAATTAAATTCAAATAGTCATGGAAATAAAATGTTTTTTCGGAAAGACATTAGTAGACATTACAAAGTTTATTAATGAAAATGGTTTATTGCCTTATCAAATATTATGGTTAGAGTTTTATAAAAACGATTCAGTACTAGTTTTTTATTTTATTAATTTACTAGAAGATAACAAAAGATGAAAATACAGAGACAATTACATAGCAGACATTTAGCTAATACGTTATATATGTCGTGTAATACAGGCGCAAGCCTTGACAATGATTTTAAATCACCAACCAGAGGATTTATGGTTGGTGGGGCTGGCAAGGTACAAGACAAAAAGACAGGTGAAAAAGCCCTTATTTTTCCTTCAATATTAGAAGTTATAATTCCAAAGGTAGAAACATGGATTGAAGAAAACAAATTAAAAAGATTTCAATATTATGGAGTTTGGTGTGACAAGGGAAAAGTTTATTTTGATGTTTCAGATAATATCTTTACTAGCGAAGCTGCCAAAAAGATAGGAAAATCCCGGAAGCAGTTAGCTATTTGGAATTTGAACACTAACAAAGAAATAACCCTATGAAAATATGGATGCGTCTGATTTTATTCGTAAAAAACATACTTCATGCAATGGCTGTTTTTTTCAGAAGTTACACAGGGTAACCTGTATGGATGAAGGTAACAGAGAATTAGTTAATGCTTTATTCAGTACCTTTGGCAATTGTTATGCTGCTTATCCTTATATCTATATTTTAAAAGACTTGCCCCAGCGCAATAATGAATTAAGGTACAAGCGAATGAAGCCAAAACAAAATGAACCACTTCCACACGTCATGGAAATATATAGACCGCATAGACATTTTGAAGAAAAAGATCATAGGATTGAAATTTAACTGCCTAAACCAGACTTATTCAGATAATCATTATGAAGAAAAGTATTTCCAAAAAGCTAGAGGCATATCGTAAAAAAACGTCCCGGTTATGGATACATTACAGAGTTGAAAAGAAAAAACTCTTTTCAAAAAAGAGAATGCCTTTAGATTTTAAAAGGGAGGAAAGAAAAACTCTGGAGTTTATCACAAGAAATAACATATCAGTTACATGGGAAGATTATAGAGCTTGGAAATTTGGGGCTACTCATCATTCCCCGTACGATAATTTTAGTTTTATTAAAAGAACATATACTATTAATACCAGACAGGATTGGTATAAGTCCAAAGAAAAATATTTTGATGACTTTGAAGTTATTGAAAGTAATTTAGATTCTCAATTAATTGATATTTTAAATGAACCGGGGGTTAAAGGGATTGTATTAATATTCAGAGTCAAAGATGATGAAACTGATTTGATTCATTACGTATCTGATTATGTAACTAAAATGTCATACGAAAGACTTAAATTAAAAGGTATTTCCATGTATCAAAATTTAGCTGAAAAGTTAAATTTTAGCAGTTCCGTTCATGAGTTTGAAATGGAAGGAATTTATATACGTATCATTTATGAGAAATCTAAGGCAGGGAAAATTAAAAGGAAATGATAATATACAAAAAGCTTTTTATGTTTTTGACACAGAAACAACGTGTTTAGAGCCAATACCAAAAAATTTTGTGGTTGGTGTGATATATGGTTATTATAATCATTTTAAATCTGAAGGAAGGATAATTCGTTCAGTTAAAGAGTTCAAAAAAGAATTTGAAAAGGATATTTACAAAGGAAAATATATATTTGCTCACAATGCCGAATTTGATTTATTGACAATCTTTGGTAACATAATAAAAAACGTTGATAGATCAGCTGTCTTTAATGGTAAATTTATTACAGCCAAATACAAAGGCATAACATTTGGGGATTCTATGAATATCTATAATACTTCCGTAAAAAAGATTGGTGAGATGTTAGGAAGCGAAAAATTAGAAAACAAAAAAGTTAAGAGTGAAGGACTCACAAAGGAGAATTTAACGGATGAAGATATTAGATACTGTAAACAGGACTGCAAAATTGTTTTTGATGCGTTGCTTGAAATATTTCAGACTATTGGTGATATTAAATTAACTTTGGCTAGCTTAGCCATGTATCAGTACAGAACAAAATATCTTTCAGAGAATATCATGTTTAGTAGTATGGTAGATGAGTTTTATGAAAGTTATTACGGTGGTCGTACTGAAGCGTTTCATATTGGAAAGGTTGATGCTCAAGTATATGACATTAATTCTATGTATTCAAAGGCTATGCTTGACTGTGTATTCCCGGATATTAAGAACTTAAAAAAGGAGAGTCATATTGATATTAAATATTTAAGTTTTTTAATGCGTGGTTATGAGGGTTTGGCAAAAGTAACAGTCCGACATTTAGATACATATTTTGGTTATCTTCCTGTAAAAATGGAAATAGGTAAATCTATAAAATTAGTTTTTCCTGTGGGAATCTTTGAAACGGTTGTTAATTTTAATGAGTTATCATTTGCTATTGATCAGGGTGTCGTGGAAGTTTTGAAAGTTGATTATGTTGTTTACGGCAAGCCTATTGAAACACCTTTTAAGAATTTTATAAATGATAATTATAAACAAAAAATTGCAACTAATAATAAATTAAAAGCTATCATACATAAAAATATTATGAATAGTTTGTATGGCAGGTTTGCAATGAGAATGAAAAAAACTTGTACTTATTATGATGAGTTACCGTTTGAATTAATTCAAGAACTTCAGGATGACGATAAAATTTATGAATTAAAAACATTCAGTAAAGAGAGGGATGATTGTTATTTAATAACAGAAAACGAGAAGATGAAAAATAGTTTTTTTTCTATTCCTGTTTATAGTAGTTATATTACAAGTCATGCCCGGATAATATTACTTAAAGGACTTTTAGCAAATGAAAATAATAATGTGGTCTACTGTGATACTGATAGTATTTTTCTCAATGGTAGTTTTATTGGCAATATTTCCGATTTGGTTGGTGATTTTAAGAAGGAAGAAAAGCATATCATTGAGATAAGAGGTTTAAAAAATTATACTTGTGATGAAGAAGGAAAAGCAGTCAATGTCATTAAAGGTGTATCTAGGGGCAGCGTCCAGAAAAAAGGCGTTAAGATACCGACTTTTGAAACAAAGAAATACATTAAAACGAAACAAGCCATTGCACAAAACAAAGAAGCCGGAACAGCTTATACTATGGTAAAGACATTAACACATGAATACGATAAAAGAATAGTCAATAGTGACGGAACAACTAATCCAATAAAGTTATGCAAAAATTAAAATTCACTTACGAAAATGGCAAAACAGTATTAGCAAATTTAACCTGTTTGAATAAATGGGTAAATTTGAATGTAAATAAGTCTTTTGGAATTTCTGGAAACTTAATAAAAGTTGAAGTCATTGATAGTTTACGGGTAACTATCGAAATAATAAAAGAAACTAATTTTATTCATCAAATAGATTATAGAGATATTGAAGATATTTCTATTGAATATTTGCAAAGTTGTTTTGATAAATGTGATTATCTTATAATTAGAAAAATAAAAACATGAAAACATGAACATAAAAGACAGTTTAATGCCTAAAAACATTATCCTGAATGCAATCCGGGATAAGATGGAAGGGACAGGAGTTCAAAAAATATCTATGATCTTCAATGTAGAAACAGATAAATATACTGTTATCATTACAGATAAAGATAATAAAAAAACTAAAGTCCCTCTGGAATCTAATGAGATCAATATGATTAAAAAAGTTTTTATTAGTCGTATTGTGAAGAAGTATAAAGAAAATACTTTTGATGATATAAGAAACGTTATCATACAGATAGGTCTTAATGATTCTTTACTTGAAGTATTCATAGAAGATACAACCGGACAAGTAAAACAATTTAACTATTAGCCTTGTCAGGCTTTTAAATTATAATCACTTAATACATACAGAAATGACAAAAAATGAATTATTAGAAGCAATCAAAGCCGGAACAAACGAGGCTGAATTTGAAACATTAGGATTAACAAGCAGGTCAGATAAATCTCTATTGCAGGGAATATTTGATCAAATTAATCCCTCGAATTTAGTAAAAGACCCTGATTTAACCGAAGCTGCTGCAAACGGTAGCACAGAACCAGAACCAGAATCAGCACCAGAACCAGAAGTCAAAATAGGTGATGATTTTGATGAGTTATTAGGGAAAGTATCAGGGGCAAGTGCCGGGCAACCAAAAGATAAGGGGCCTCAACCTTTGATAACGAAAGAGAAACGTAAACGTAAAAAAGGCGAGTCATCCCCGGATTCTTTTCGCATAGAAGGTTATATCCTTTTGCTTGCCACCGATACTGCTTTCCCCACTATATTAGCATTTATAAATAATATGGTAGACAAGAAACATAGAAAAATAACCGCTGACGAGCTGCGTTTAGCTGAAAAAGATTTTAATAAGCTAGAGCCATTAGCTGATCAGGCCGCCGACTATATGACTGTTCATCTTAATCCTATTGCCGGGTTCTTTATCATTGCAACATTTATGTATGCTAATAATATTATTGCTGTAAAAATGGAAATGCCTAAGGCAGATTTACCTAAATAAAAATGATTATTATGACTCGAAAAAATAAATGGATAAATTTGACTGGTCAGACATTACGTTGTTGTCTATTGCTTTTTGTGTTTGCATTGTTTATGCTTGGGTCAAGTTCTTGTGCAACCATGAAAAAAACAAAAACAACGACTACAACGGAAGTAAAAATATTAGTTGATACTGTTATAGTTTTTAAACATGATACCGTACCGATAAAAGTTACAGGTGATTTAACTCGTTATGACTCTGTATCGCAAAAGATAGTACATGATACAGTAACGGTTGAAAATAAAACAGCTATTGCAAAGTCTTATTACAATCCTTCAAACCAAAAAATAGTTTTGACATTACAGGGCAAGACCTTTTCAGAACCTATTAAAATTGCTGAAACTACTAAACAGACAGTAGTAGAAAAAGACAAGGTTGTAACACCTGTAAAACATCATTGGGCTGTATGGATTTGCATAGCTATTGTTTTATGCTTTTGGGGATATATTTTAATACCTTATATTTTAAAGAAACGCTCATAATTAATAATTCAAAAAATGAGAATTTGGGAATATGAAAATATCACAATAGAAGAGCCTGAATTATTTCAGACTTTGACTGATCAGGGAAAACTTTGTTGGGAATTGATTGTAGTTATCCCGGCACAGAAAATTGTACCTGCTAAAATTTTAGGGACACCCCCGACTGTCATAACAGCCTTTATGCTTATCTTCAAAAGAGATAGGGAACAAGGATATGTACCAAAAGTATGAGCGGCCTTAGAGTTCTGATTGTCGGACGTTCAGGCTGTGGCAAGACCACTTTAACAAAAGAAATGTTAGCACAACGTCCAAAAGGAATGCCTTGCATGATATACGATATTAATCAGGAATATCAAAAAGAATACCCTGAACCTTTTGAGGATTTTGATGTATTTCTGATGAAATTATCTTTAGATGATACGAGACATTATTATATTATCATTGAGGAAGCTACTATATTTTTCAATACTCAAAGTAATTTTCAAGACATGAAAAATGTATTAGTGAGGGCCAGACATACCGGGAATATTATACACGTTAACTTTCATTCGTTTAGCAGTATTCCGAAAGGTATTTATAATTTATTGGATTACGTCATAGTCTTTAAAACTAATGATAATTTAGACTCTGTTAAAGGACGTTTTGACAATCCAAAAGTCTTGGAAGCGTATAAGGAAGCAATTGCAAGTCCTGATGAACACTTCCACAAGACAATAAAAATTTATTAGCTTCAATTTCAGTTCGTTTAATTATCCAAAAAAACAAAGCCTGATCTAAAAAATCAGGCTTTTTTGATTTAAAAGATTGTCATCCGATAACCTATAAACCTACAATTAATATATGAAGCTCCGACCGTTGTAACAAAACAACTAAACCATTTATTTGTTACTTCCAAAGTATTGGCTATATTAAACCATACACCTGTGGCATTTACTGTGTTGTTTACATTAGATAATATAAAAAATGAATTGTTAAGCTCATCCTGTAAAGTTAACTGCGGTACAACGGCATTTGCTACGCCTGATGAATCCACAATCAGAGACAAACATAGATATAATTTTTCCAAACTATATACAACAAACTCACTTCCTATTATAGCTCCCATATATGCAAATGGTTCTACATTTGTAATTTTGTGATGTGGCACACCAGAACCAATATCAAATCTACTGTAAAAATTAGATACTAAAATTCTCTGTTCTGGTGTCATGTTTTGCACCAGCTCATCCTGTGATATATATCCCATTTTATTTTGAATAATATTTATAAGTAATAGTTATTTGCCATTTACCTCCTGTCATATTAGACCAGAAATCACCTGTCGGAATACCACCTAACCATATATGATTTGGAAGAGTCCAATTAATAGTCACCGGGATAACACCAGAAGTGATAACAACGTTTAAAGTTTTATCAGTAGTAAGCGGAACTAAAGCTACGCCTGCTGAAACAATATCTGATGATAGCTTAAAGTCTGTTACTGTTCCACCTGCAAACGTTTCAAGACATTTAATCTGTACTTTAGTTACTTTACATTGTGCAAGTATTATTGCACCTAAGTCTAGATTTTGCTGTGTACTGTTTCCGGGTGCGGCGAAATTAAAATCGCATCCGGCCACGCCGTTACGGCCTATGATATAAGATAAGGTTTTTTCCTGTGCGTAATCAGGATTTTCGCCACCCTCATAGCCATATTCTTCATTAATTTGATTAGTCCAATTATTTCCCATATTTTCTTTTTAAGTTATGATTTTCTATTCCGCTCCCCTGTGGAATTTTTATTATTCCACGGGGCAAGCCTAATCCCTAATCCCTAATCCCTAGCCAGTTATACAAGTTTGTCCGCAATGAGGGCAAAGAACGCCTTTTCCTATTACGTAATTGTCCTGATAAAGGACTCTTACAGAAACAGGGAAAATATTTTTTGCTAATAATGCAAATTCTAAATTACAATAGTGACATACAAATTTTTCACCTTCTTGTAAATCTGATATTGCCTTTTGCTCAACCTTAACAACGTCTATAACTGTTTTAGATTCAATTTCTTTTACTTTTTGAATATCTGCTTTAAGTTTATTAAATAAACCTATCAGCCATGTTAAAAATTTGTTCCAAATATTTTTTATCATATTTTTAATTTAATGTTACTCTATAACCGTTAAAAAGTATCGTATCGTAAAGTGTTACAGCGGCACATGAGAAATAAATATTTTCTACTTCTACAAACCTGCTACTATAATAAGCCTGTGGTACAACTGTATTGTAATAAGCTATAAAGTTACCTAACAACATTGAATCATTATTAAACTCATCATTGTATATTACGTAAGGTGGCAGGGGCTGTACCCCACCGCTATCTTTAGATATTATTACTTTATAGCCAATATACAATTTATTTACCGAATAGACTAAAAATTCAGTAGCGACAATAGTACCCATATAAAACAATGGAACAACATTCAGAATTTTTTTATGTGCTGCCGAACCATTATCAAAAAAACTATAAAACCAGTCCAGAAAATTAGCCTGTTCCGGCGTTGTGGTAGGTCTTAATAAGTCCTGTAATCTTAACTTAGGCATTTTTTTGAGTCATTATTTGTGTTATGTTCTTCCCATTGATTAACATTTGATGGTCTCCAAGTCTCCCCTACAATATAAGGTGTAACAACTAATGTTATGCCGGAAGCAAAACTTACAGGGTTTTGTTTGAAAAATAATACAGCTATCAACCATACTAAAAACGACCCTATTCCTATCCAGAATCTTTTACTTTTTATCATTTTTTAGTCATTATGTAATTATCTAATTTATTTTCAATTCGCATTAAGGTAAGTTCAATATTATTCACTTCTCTTTTATCAGCTTTATTCTCCTGTAAATTTACAATTTCTCTGGTCTTAATATCACTTATCGCTTGCGTGTTTACAATTGATGAATTTTTTAAATTACCGTAGCTTACCGCAAAAGTAATTGAATAACTAAACAGACCTACTAACCCGGACAATATCAGGGTTAGTAACCATATTGGAATTTCCACTTTTGCCTTTACTGTCATGCGTATAAAAGATTTAATCCTGAATTAACATCTGTCATATCGGCTTCAATGCCATTTTCCTGATATGACATAGCTGCAACTAATTGTTGAAAAAAATCAGTATCAGTTATATCAATTATATCATCCGGGGCAATATTAGTCAACCCTGAAACTTCATTAATATAAGATTCCGTATCATTCTCTGAAGAAGGGGCATAAGTAGATATTATTTTTCTTATAGTGTTTAATCCTTCCGTATTAACATAATGTGTAAGAAGTGAAAACATTGCCCTGTAACCATAAGCCATTGACTCAAATGTTCTAAATGAGTTATTGCTTCCAAGTATTTCACCCTGATAAACAATTATTTTATTCCCTACTGAATCAAATGTTAGCCTGATATTTCCGGGATTGTTATTTTTATATCCTTTTGCCATAATAGAAACTATTGGTTTACGAAATAATATTAATACCAATATTATAGCAACCGGAATTAATAAATATTTCCATCCTTTTATCATCTATTCTTTTTTAATAATTTAGCATTCCATACTTTTTTCTGTCCTTTTGTCTGACGGGTATTATGTTTATCCTGTGGATTAAAAAAGGCTTTATTCTTTTCATGTTTTCCACGAAGATTTATTTTTTCATGTACTGTTAACATTTTCAAATCATTTGTTGAGAAATTGAACTTAATTCATCTTCTGCTAATGTACTTAATAAAGTAGTAAATTCCGGCATTTTAGCCAATTCCCTAAACTCATTTGTTTTTGTCAGGTTATAAAACTGGCTAGACATTATCAGAGTTTTTGCTGCGGCGGCTGTATCTGATGATTTATCAGGCAATGCTGATAATAATTTCAGTATGACATACATTAATGCCATGCCTATCAGAATATATAATGTTATGGTTAACCATTTAGGCATAACTTATTTTTTACTATGTACAACTAAACAGGATTCTAAAACATATCTTTTCTTCCCAGCTTTATCAAAAAACCAACCCTTTGAACCTTTAGGCTTTTTAGGAGTCTTTACTAAATGACTTCTAAACTTGTCTTTATTAGCTGACTTTTGCCTATGCAATTTACCGTCTTTTTTTTGAGTCATAATAATTATTATTAATCAGCTTTAGGCTGTTCTAATTTTTTTTCTGCTACTAATTGTTCTTCACTTTTATCTTGTGACTTTTGTCNNGTGACTTTTGTCTTTTATCTTCTTTAGTTCCTTTTAAAAATTCTAAAATCTCTTGCTGTCTGGCAGAACTTTCTGCCATCATATCAGCTAGTTTTTTCATACTAACTGATAACTCATTGTCAGGAATTGGTTCTAATTTTTTAGCAGGTTCTTTTTTTTCTCCTTCTTCCAAAACCACTTTTTCAAATTTTTCAATTTTCTCCCCTGTTATTTCCGGGGCTTTTTTTTCTTCTTTGTGTCTGTGTAACATTTTAATATAAGTTAATTAATTATTTTCTAATCCCTAATCCCTAATCNNTCCCTAATCCCTAATCCCTAATCAGACACTAAACATCTGGTAACGCTTCAATCATTTGCATTAAAGTATTCACTTTGTCTGCGGAAAAATAATTCAGTATATCAGCTTTCATATTATCTGACAATATATAGAAAGGAAAGCCATATTGATTTCTATATCTATCAGCAATTTCCGATATTGCAACCTTTGAAGGTAAAGCTCCAAAGATTGTATATATTGTTTCTTCATCCACACCTATCCCGACCATTGCAGAACGTATATCCTTAGCATCCTTTGTTGCGTCATCAACCGTCAGGCCGTTATAAGTGTCAATGGTTTGATAATAATCAGGGTCAAAATATTGATCAACCCTTAAAGCTGAAACGGCGGCTGCTTTTGCAGCGTCCTGTGCTTTATCCGCCGCTGTTTTTAGCAAGCCAAAAGCATTTAAAATTTTATAGATAATATATAATGCGACCACAATTCCGATTATCATTGCTATTGAAATAATTTTTCCCGAATCTGGTATTTTCATCTTTTATCCCTCGTTATTAGTTAAATTATTAATTACTATTGTTTGTCTTTCCACACTTGCATCTGACAAACTTTCTATAAAAGCCAAACAAATTTGAGAAGGATTAAATCCCAATTCTAATAAAACCTTACAAGCATATAAATCTGCCTTACTTTCAGTAACATAATATAAATGTGCTAACTCGTGAAAATAGATAGTATATTTTATATACAATGGTTTATTCAAAAATGAATTATCAAATAGTATAACCTTAGCATCATAAAATATTGTACACTTATTAGGATTGTTTCCAAACTGAATGTCAAATCTTCCGGCTTTAACGTTTCTTTCCTTCAAAGGTGTTGCTATATTCTTAACTGGTACAGGGGAATCTAACTTCACAAAATTACCATCATACATAAATTTCCCCGGCATCATATTAAACTCCAAAGGTTTTCCAGACGCAATCTTATCTGTAAAGTCTGAAGAGTAAAAAATTATATTCCTTTGGTCATTTATTAAAAAAGGCATTGTGCTACGAAAACCGGTTTTTTTATCAATGTTTAATGGTCTCATATTATTATTCTAAAGCATACCATAAAAATAATGCAATAAATCCCCAAAACAAAATATTTATTAGTTGTCCCTGATTAACTGGTTCACCTAAAAGAATCTGCGACTCTAAACTATTGCTAATTTTATCTGTCGCCCTAGCCTGTATTATTTCATCGTTTGTCAAAGCCTCATTAAGATTTAAACCTTGTTCAAAGGCATAACGTTTTTTTAATTGCGAAGTTTTAAAATGCTTTACTATCCTGTCAACAACTGAAGAAACTTCTGCGAAATGTGTTCGATTGACATAACTCTCTAAATTCCCGTTAAGAGAATCAGAAGGTCTTATTTTGAATGAAGCATTATTCCTGAAATCATAACTGTTAATTGGTTTATAAACATTCGCATTATTATCTTTGTTACTGACAAATTCATTGTAATACAATGCTATTAGTTCGGTTCTTGACAGGTTTTTAGTATTAAAACCCCGTCTTTTCAACTGAAACGCCATAACATTATTAAAGGGCAAAAGTTCCAGAGTCATCTGACTGCCATAACTAGGTTCTAAATGACTCTGGCTGCTCCTATTAAAAATTTTAATAAGAGTATTCTTTTTCCTTCTTCTGACATTTACAGGCTGATCTAATTGAAATCTGTCTGTTAAGTCCATGATTTTTTCTTGTTATCTTTTTAAAACAAATTTCTTTACAAGAAAAAACACTCCGAGTGCCACTAAAACAATGACCACCCATTTGATAATAGTTTTTTTCTGTGCTGCTGCTGCTGTTGCTGCTGCTGTTGCTGCGGTGTCTACGCTTACGGGAGTGGTGGCTCCTGTGGTGTCTGTGTCTGCCATAATAAATAAATTTTTAATTAACTGCGTTTGTGTTTAAAGTACTTTCATACGATTCAAAACCTGCTGCTGCTGTTGTTGCAGTAGGTAATTTAATTGTCCTCAACGTTTGCAAGACCTGTAAGATATTTTGATTAGCCATTGCCGTTCTATTAAGTGGCGTATCTTCCAAAAGTCCCTTAGCAAATATCTGTGTTATCAGATATTTTTTGTACTGTGTTATTACAATAAAACCTACTGCAATAACTACTATTCCCCAAATCAGAAATTTAATACTTTTTTCCATCTTATTTTTTACGTTTTGAAATGAAATAAATTATAATACCAATGATAATAATGCCAATGATATAAGGTAAGTACTTTTTAAAATGACTTGCCGGAGTTGCAGCGACTACGGGTTGAGTAGTGGCTACGGGTGCGCCAATTATTTTCTGCGCTTCTGCTAATACACTTTCAACTGTTACCATTTTTTAGTTATTATTATGACCGTTTATGTTTTACAATTAAAAAAATTATTATTCCCAATACTATTGCACCAATTATATAAGGTAAGTATTTTGTTAACGTTGCAGACGTTCCCGTCCCTGCGCTTGCGGCTGCTGAACCGGGTTGTACTGCTGTTCCTTCAGAACCTACAATTAAAAGAGCTTCAGGCTTGGCTGATTGTGCCGTTGGGTCTATCCCTGCAATTGCGTCCCTCCCTGCGGCTGTCATAGCTTGCAATTGTTTAATAATATCACTATTACTAGCACCAACCCCCTGCGCTGGCAATTGTATGATAGCAAAATACGCAATGTTCTGACCTTTCACCTGATCAATAACATACTGCGGAATCTGTTCCATATTTTTTAAATATGGCCTTAGAGTCCAATACTGTCCGGCTGCAATAGCTTTTACTGCTTCTGCGTTTTTTGCAGCCTTAGAGTCCGGCATTAAAGACTTAACAATGTTTAAAACTGCTGAAATCTCCTGACCGCCAACTGGTGAGGCTGCCGTTCCTGATTGAACATCTGTGACTAAAGTTGCTGCGTCTACGTTGTTACTCGTTTCCATTTTTTAAGCATAAAGTTTATTATAAATATAATTAATTAACCTGTCAAACCAACCTAAGGAAGTTGTTACGGTTGGTGAAGTTGTAGAAACAGATGAAGATGAAGCGGCTGCTTTATCAGTTTGTTCTCCTTCTGTTTGTACTTTTGCAATAACAGCTAACACATTATCACTATTTATCACCGGGGCATTAACACCGTCACTTGATGCTAATGGTAAATGATTATCCGGCAATACAGGAAGTATTATTACTTCAGGATTAGTTATCCCTGCATCACTAAGGGTGTTAAGTGCTACCGCTGCATTATTGGCAGCTTGTGTTTGAATAATCACAGGCAAATCTGCGCCAACATCTGAAGCATTAGACATTGCCACAACTGAAGCAACGGAAGTATTAACAACTTCTTTAAGTTGTTCCGGTGTGGCATTTATCCCTGCCGCATCTGCGGCTTTTTTAGCCGTATCGGCTGCGTCCATTGTCGTCCAAACCGTTTGCATAGCTTGTGTAACCGGGTCTAATTTTGGTTGCGTTGCTATAATAACGTTTTGTGCTGCTAAAATACTGGCTGCTATTGCTGCCTGTGAAGCTGCGGCATTAGCAGAAACAGATTGTTGCGATAATGCGGCGTTTGCAGCTACTTTATTAGCTGCGTCCTTTGCTGCGGCGGCTGCAATATCGGCGGCGGCTTGTAATTGTTGTTGATTATTTAAACTACTAAGTTGTGAACTCCTTAAACTAACAGCATTATTATACGAAACAATCATATTATTCCATACAGAATCAGGAATATTAGCAGGTCTTGTACCTAATTGAATATCTGCGTACGGACTGTAAACAGGCGTAACACCTGCCTGAATAATTGGTTGTGTGGATAAGTCAGGCGTTGCAGGGCTTATTACTGATGTAACAGGTTGTAATATTCCTGTAACAGGATTAACCGCAACGGGTGGGGCTAAAACTTCACTAACTGATGAAGCAAATATCTGTCCCCCTGTCATCCCGGGATAATTCTCTGAAGATAAAGGTAAATTTGGATTATACATTCTATTACGTTTTAATGATCTATTATGCGGTCTGCGACCGTTTGTTTAAATTACTTTTATGTGTTAATGCTTCAACCTTTTCAACAAATAAAACTACTGACATATCAGTATCATAATTCAATCTGTACATTAACATAACTGCTTTATCAATTGGTAAATTAATTGGTATATCGCAAATTTGCTGTTGAAAATCTGTTGAAGTTATATACATTCTTGGGTCAACGGAATCTGAAAATGTTTTTCCAAATAATGTTTGATAAGCAAATATTAAAACATTAAGATATTGATTTATATTTGCAATAGGAACAATTAAACGTAATGTATTTATGGTAATTAAATCACTTACAAATGAATTTAAGAATGTACCATACGCAACGTTATTACAATGAACACAAACCTCACATTGAAAATAATTTGGTAAAAATTGATTGCCTAAAAAATATAGATATAAATCTCCATAAACAAAATCATCCCTTATAACAGCATTTAAAGATATATCCCTGCCTATTATCCCCATTGGTGCGACTTGTCCTTGTGATAGTAGCAACCAATCCCCGGTAGGTGGTAATAAAATTGTGGATTTAAAAAAACCACCATAAAAATCTGTTAACCCAAATAAATAAATTGGTAAAGTAGCTCGTAAATTAGCAGGTAAAGCCCCCGGTGCTACGGGTGCGTTACCATCATCAAAAAACCTTGCTGATATTTGTAAAGTTATTTCGGTTTTTGTTAAAGGATTACCGGATACATACGCAATATCCCCCATTGCCTTCTTAACGTCCTGTAATGGGTCATTAGAATTTTGTGAAGTATCTTCTTGTAAATGTGATAATAAAAGTCTTTCGTAACCTTTCATAATGATTATCATTTAAAAACGTCTATTTTCTTTTACGTTTTGTAGTTTTATGCTTAGTAACCTTTACACGTTTTTTCCTTGCGACAAGTTCGTAACCATGTGGTAGCCTTCTGTTTTGTGCTGCTAACTTTCTTTTTAATCCTGCTTTCTTTAATGGCATATTTTTAATTATAATGATTAAAAAAAAGAGGAACAGGATGATTTTAATCCCATCCCTCTTTTACCCTAACTAACCTACATCAAATCTCAATTACGAAAGACTATTGAGTAACCCTATCAATAACTGATACAGTAATCGTCCATGTTAAGAGAATAGGAACAACTGCGGTATATGTTATCTGCGTGGCTGCAATTAAATATTTGTCAATCGGCAAAGTAATTGGTATGTCAGCGATCTGCGGCTGGAACGTACCCGGAGTAATAAAAGTCTGTGGGTCTAATGTATCAGTAGATACTTTACCAAACAGAGAACCTTTTATTAAAGTGATCTGGTTTGCAAACTGCGCAACGGCGGCTGCCGGAACAACGTAACGAAT
>PLLW01000029.1 GCA_003141435.1 Ignavibacteriales bacterium | reverse complement strand
ACTTACCCCGTAGCGATTAGAAATAATACGGCAGAAAGTGAAAAAGTGGAATTATAAATAGTAGAAAGGCATGTGTAAAATAAAAAAGGAACAATATATGAATACAAGTACGGAAAGCAGCTTTAAAAGGGCATACAAGCTTATAATCGAAGGATACGAGGGAAATTATTCAAATGACAAAGATGATATCCCGGAGGATAGATTTATAAGGTGATTTTTTAATGATTTATCATTGTGAAAGTAAAATAAGGATTTCCATATTACACTTTGGAGGAAATGTTCTTCAGCAGTTGGACTTGCTGAATATCGACTATTCAATTGGTATATTTATATATAATTATTCCATGATAACCAAATAAAAAAATGATAATTTCCAGAATGGACAAAAAAAATATTATTTCAGCATTAAGAAGATACAAATCAAACTCTGAATACAAGGATGTTATTAAAGAGATAGGCATATTTGGTTCATATGCAACGGGAGCTGCAAACATGAAAAGCGATCTTGATATTTTTTTGCGTCTTGAACCGATACGAATGTTTGACTTGATAGGTATTAAGGAGGATGTTGAAAAATTATTTCACAAGAAAGTAGATTTGGTAGTAATCAGAAAATCGATGAATCAATACTTAAAAAAGCAAATTGATGAGAAGGGGGTCTATGCTTAATAAAGGAGATAAAATATGATAAAACCGATTAGATCAAATAAAGAATATAAAGCAGCGTTAAATAGGATTTATGATTTGATGCAGAGGGAGCTTAGAGTAAATTCTGATGAATATAATGAACTTGATATTCTGTCAATTCTTGTGGAGAATTACGAAAGCAAACGTTTTTCAATTGGGCTACCAGATCCAATAGAGGCAATTAAATTCAGGTTGGAGTGAGTTCTCAGCTCACAAAACTCCTATAAATCACAATAATATTATCTTTTATATTGACTATGTTTATAACTCACAAAATCAATATGAGATATAACAAATAAAGTCATATCCGTCCAAAATGATAGTGCAAAATAAAGACTTTATTGTTTTTAGTAGCTAATTGTCCTAAATTTGTAGACAAAAGTCTATGGAAGGAAAGTTTATGTCAACTGAAAGCGTAAGCATAGAAAAAAAACTAAACCGAGGAGTTTCATTACTTCTCAGAAAGCCCACATCTAAAAATGTAAAATATCCCAGGGTGAATAATTTTACTTATGAGGAATTTTTATCAGATAAAATGCTAATAATTGAAGCGATTAGAAGCGGCATACCTTATCGGTTATTTGAATTAATGCTAGATAATACACTCTTTAGCATGAATGAACTGGCAAATTTTTTAGATATATCTCTTAAATCTCTGCAGCGATACAAAAAAACTTCAAAGAATTTTAAGTCATTACAATCAGAAAAAATAATTGAATTAGCTGAAGTTACCAAAGTGGGACTAGATGTATTTGGTGAATTGGATAAATTAAAGCTGTGGCTAAATACTCCAAATTATTCATTAGGTAATTTTAAGCCTATTGAATTACTGAAATATTCCTACGGAAAAGAACTGGTAATAGGTGAGTTGACCAGAATAAATTATGGGATATTCGTTTAAAGATGGAGGTTTTCAGGCTAACAAAAGAAAAGTATGCAACAATACTTTCGGGAAAAGGAGCGGCGTTAACAGGTGCCCGGTGGAATTCTCCGGGAGTTGAACTAATTTATACTGCGGGTAACCGTTCGCTTGCAATGGCTGAGGTTGCAGTTCATTTGACTCTTGCCACATTGCCTTCAGATTTTATGATGATGACAATTTCCATACCGGACAGCGTCAAAATGAAGAAGATAACCAAAGCTGAATTACCTCCCAAATGGAGTGATTTTCCACCCCCAGCTTCAAATAGAACTATCGGGGATAAATTTGTAGCTGAAAATAAATATTGTGCTTTACAAATTCCATCAGCTGTAACACAAGGAGATTTCAACTTTCTAATAAATCCAAACCATCCGGATTTTATGCAAATAAAAATTGCGAGTGTTGAGAAATTCCCTTTTGATAATAGAATATTCAGGTAGGAAGCGATTTGCAGGAAGCGGAAGGATAAGGCAGACATGGTTGAATACAGGAACCGGGACAAGAAGAAATTGCATGAGAGCATGCGTCTTGCTGATGAGCAGAGGAAGAGCGGGAAGTGTTTAACGCTGGTGAAGGATTGTTTTGGGGGAAAGGCGAAAGAGATGGGTTAAGGAAAGCTGTAGGGGGGAGAGTAAAATATTTATACCAAAAATATTCTATGAACTTATTTGAGAAATAATTTCCTATTGAACTGCAATTTGAGCTTCTGCTTGAATGCGAATGCATGGGGCCAATAAACTATCAGAGAATAAGGGCTTATGATCTTTCATTTTTAGATAATATTAGACCTACTCATTACGAATGAGTTTCAGGTCTCTATAAAGTGTTGTAAAATAAGAACTTAATTTTCTTTGACATAGTTTTTGCCATAGTAAATATTGGTTATCTTTTTTAATTAATGAAAAATAATTGGAACTTTTATTTTTAATCACTAATTTATTTGCAAAGTTCTACAACTATTCTCTTGCGAAAGATGGAAACGTTAAACTAACTGTTTACAATACAGTCGAAAGTAAAGTGACTACCATAATAAATGAATATAAATCTGCCGGTAATTACTCAGTTCAATTTAACGGGAGTAACCTTGCCAGTGGAATCTATTTGTGTCGGTGGAATCAGGAAATTATAGTGCCGCTAAGAAATTTATACTTATGAAATAAATCATATTATTATTCAATTAAACTTAGGTGTTCATCAATGAAAATTTTTACTTCTACCTTCGTTCTTCTACTAATAATATTGGTATCATTCAATATTACATTCACTCTTGCAGAACCGGATGGGAAGGGCCCTTCAACTTCTCATAAAACTAAATTACTGTCAGGTGATTCTTTTGATATGAACATTAATAATTGGAATATGCCTATCGGAAGCGACGGAGTAATGGGTGATGTTCTTATTCCCCCTGCTACTCTTGCAGGCGGTATGCTTCAAAATAAAATTGTCCTCTACTCCGGCGGATTTTTTATGTCCGGTCTTACCAACGGGCAAATTTGGGCAAATGGTAAGATGACGGCATCAAGAGTTAATGACTATCTGCCCGGTACTTATGCCACGGGTCAAAATGATCCAAGAGCTCAGCTTTATGTAGTAAGTGCAAGTGATCCCGCTTTTGACATAGGAGTTACGGATCCTAAAAAAATGAGCTGGACTCAATGGAAAGATGCAGTTGCTCTCGGTGCAGACTTTTATGATGGTGATCATGACGGAGTTTATAATCCTGTTGATAAGAACGGAAATGGCAAGTGGGATCCTGATGAGGATCGCCCTGACATTTTAGGAGATGTAACTGCATGGTGTGTTTATTCCGATCAGATGCCTCCTCCTCTTAGATTAGCAGGATTTAATGATGTTAATCCTCAGGGTATCGAAATAAGGCAGACTGTCTTTGCCTTTAACTCAAAAGCTACAATCGGTAATAGCATTTTTATCAGGTATAAAATTGTAAATACCGGTGCTGTCAACGATACTTTAAAATCAGTATATTTCAGTGTAGCATGCGATCCTGATATCGGTGATAACGGTGCGCTGGATTTAGTAGGGTGCGATACTCTATTAAATGCAGGATATACGTACCACCCAACTAGTGAATCCGGCAAATGGGGAGCAACCCCCCCCTGCTTTTTGGTAGACTTTTTCCAGGGACCTAAAGCTTATATCCCCGGAGTTACATTCATAGATAATAACGGAAATGGCATCTATGATGCAGGTGATACTCCTTTGGATACGGCAACCGATGTTCGCGGAAAAATTATCGGCGTTAGCAAATATCCCGGTGCAAAAAACTTGGGCCTTTCTTCATTTTTTCAATATTATAATGGCATTGACCCTGCTGACAGATTCCAGTTACGGTATTATACACTTGGGTTGAGTAACTCTGGAGGTATAATTGATCCATGTACATGGTCCCAGGGCAGTGTTCTTGGCGGAGTTAACTGCGCTAATATTGATCCTTATTTTATGTATTCTGGCGATCCGATTACCAATATTGGCTGGATAAACGTTACTGCTCAGGATCAAAGGCAGATTTCAAGTACGGGTCCTTTTAATCTTGTCAAGAATGATACCGTTTCAATAGTAGTTGCTTATGTTGTTGGTCAAGGGACTAATGGATTAAATAGCGTTACTGTTGCAAAACAGAATGATCAGATGGCAAAGCAGTTATTTGATAATAATTTTCCTACACCTACAGGCATTAATGATAACTGTATGTCTAAAATCGATTATAATCTCTACCAAAATTATCCTAATCCTTTTAATCCTTCAACTTTAATTAAATATTCACTCTCTCGTGAAAGTAATGTAAAGCTAATTGTATATAATTCATTGGGACAGATAGTAAAAGTATTAGTAAATTCTCCCCAAGCATCCGGCTATCATGAAATAAATTTTAATGCCTCTAATTTGGCAAGTGGTGTTTATTTTTATACCCTGAATACCGGTTCAACATCTGGAGATCAATCTTTCCATTCTACCAGGAAAATGTTATTGCTAAAATGACAACTAAGCAAAACTTGGACATATCTAATTGGGTGAGGCGGAGAGATGCGACTCCGCCAAGCCCTATTCACGCAAAACATCTCTCTCTTTATCCTTTCCATAAAAGGTACTAAAAAATCCCATAATTATCCCTTTATTTTACAAGCACTTAGCCTCACCTGTTTTCCTTTCCATAAAACTGTTGTTTTTTGGAATGCCCTTATATGGGTATAAGAAAACAGTAGACCTAATAAATTAAGGAGAGCAAATGAAAAGGGTAACTATTTAATAGTTAACAATAAACCAATATGGATAATAATCAAAAAAGCAGGAAAAGTAAGGGATTAAACGATTTTCTATTTAATCATTGAAACCTTTAAGAATTAAATTAACGAGTCCTTGGCGGTGATATTTTTTGGGATTTACTGAGACCACGGTTTGGGCTTTATATAATCCATAATCAAATTCTCTCAGGGGACAGACACAATCTTCCAAGCCGGAACAATCAGCATGTTCAAGAAAATTATGATTTCAGTCTATCAAGTCTTTGGAAGTAATTGTTGAGATATTGGGTTTGGAGGGAATCTTTTAGGAATGATTGTGAGACAAGGTTCTCTACTTCGGATGAACCATTAAGCATATTATTATATATTTTATTGAAACGAATTTTATTTATGCCGATCCTATCTGCAAATTCAGTAAAGTCGGGTTTTGTATACTTCGAACCAGAACGGAATTGTTCTGTTTCAAAGCCATCTTTAAATAATTCAAGTGCCATATCTTTTTCACCAGGAACATGCAGCGAAGTGTTTAACAGATCATAATAAGGGGTTAACATATAATCGCCGTAGGTATCATTGCGATAAAGGGAAAAGTTTTTAAGATGTGCATCTCCATTAGAAAATAAGTAATTGAAAAGTATTATCCGGAAATAGGATTCAATTTCAACCGAATAAGCTTTAACATATTTTTTAATAAGTGCTGCAATTTCTTCATAACTAAAATCGTACTTATAATTCTTTCCATGTGTTTCTTCCGTTCTTTCCGAGATCTGAGCAAAATCTTCCTGCAATAGTTTATTGCCATTTGGAAGAATATCAAATCTTTTAGTTATATATGCTATTTCGCCATCAGAAAAGAAAATAATAGCATTAGCTGCAGTATTGATTTTATATACCCGGCTGGCTATCTGCATGGTGAGATGTTCATTAGCGGGAAGCTGATCAAGATTATAAAATTGTCCCGAAGGAATTGGTTTTAATATATACTCTCCTTTATTTTCAGTAAGTATTAAATTATTGTTTTCAAGTTTAAGAGAATGTTTAATTTGAATACCAGATAAGGACAATCTGCCACTCTGCTCTTTATTTATCCTATCAAACTCAGGACGATCAAAGTTAAGAATGTGACTAACTTTTTTTCCGTTGAATAATTTTTTTAAACACTTTTTACAATAGGTATTATTATCAGGTTCAAAGCATCCGGGACATCTGTTAATATTCATATTTCCCTCACAGTTATTCCACCAATGGTATCAAATTCAGCAGTCTTCAATAACCGTGTGAAGTGGTCAGTTTCATCTATCTTCAGAATTCTGCATTGTAATTCTTTATTATCCCCTTCCGCCAATAGACCATAGAAGAACGGGAAAAGAATATCGGAATAATAAGGATCGATTCTTTTGGGGAAGGCAAGACTGATAGCGGAATTACCAGAATCAGCCAGATAATTTTTGTCATATTGAAATGCATACCGATTATTTATTTTTGATAAATAACCTGCAAGTGATCCGTTAAAATATACTCCGGCTTTTTTTTCAGGCATCTTTTTCAACCGTTAATTTTAGTGTAAGGCCAAGCGCATCAATAATTTTATTAAGTTGTTTAATAGTAGGATTACCTTTTCCGGTTTCGATATCAATAAGACTTCTTAGACTGATTTCTGTTATTTCAGAAAGATCCTTTTGCATTATGCTTAGAAATTTGCGTCTTTTTCTTATTGTTTGTCCAATTTCAATCAGATTCATACTAAATGTGTATTATATTGCATAAATTATTGTTTACTTATGTAAAGGTAGTAATAATTATAGTAAAGTGCAATATGATGCACTATTTAAGATAAAAGATGCGATGATAATAAAATGGGGGGTAGGAAGATTCGATCTCTTTGTTATTACAAAGAACTTTATTATGAAAGATATATTCTCCGCCATTGAACTTTCTGAGTTTATTGAGAAGATCAATGTTGATTGTTTCATACATCTGATAAGAATTTTGCAACAGGGTAAGATTTTGAATTTGTTTATGTTGTAATTTTTGTATTAGCTAACAAATTATTATTTTGCATCAAATATTATTCCAATGTATACAGATAACCTTATTCCTGTTGAAAATATATTAGTCCGTCCAGAAGTTATGGAAACGCACTTTTCATGCGATCTTGAGAAATGCAAAGGGGCTTGCTGTACGATAGAGTCTGAGTTCGGAGCCCCTCTTTTGGATGAAGAAATACCTATTATTAAGGAAATCCTTGAGGAGGTATTCCCTTATTTACCGGGTGAGCATGTTAATTTGATTAAAAAGACCGGATTCTTCCATAATAAAGACGGCGAATCGATGACAAGATCTATAAATAAAAAGGAATGCGTATTTGTATATTTTGAGAATGCGGTGGCGAAATGCTCAATAGAGAAAGCTTTTTTAGAGGGGAGAATTTCATTCCGCAAACCGGTTTCCTGCCATCTTTTCCCTATCCGTGTAACAAAATTCGGGGGGGATGTGCTCAGGTATGAAAAATTTAATGAATGTTCCCCTGCGCTTGATAAGGGGAAGAAAGAAAATATAAAAATAGCAGAATTCTGCAAAGAGTCCCTGGTAAGATTCTATGGGAATAAATGGTATTCATCTTTAATGGAAAATAAAGGGAAATAATATGTTATCGCTTAGTCAGAGAATGTCACAGCAGCAGCGTCTTTCACCACAACAGATACAATATCAGAAGCTGCTACAGCTAAATACGTTAGCTCTTGAACAACGCATAAAGACAGAATTGGAAATAAATCCTATACTGGAAGAGGTGATGGAAGAGGAATTGGAACTATCGCAGGAATCTGATGAAAAGGAGAAGGAAAAGAATGATGATACTGTTGAGGAAGAGATTGTAAAAGACGCCGACAAGGAAGAGTTTGAACTTGAAGATTTTATGAATGATTCCGATTACGAAGCTGAAAGAGTTAATAAGTCAGGCGACGATGATAATTACCAGCCTCTTGCCCCCAACCGTGTTTCACTATCCGAGCACCTTGAGGAGCAATTGACGATGATGGAACTGGATGAGGATATGTTTTTACTTGGACAGGAAATTATCGGGAACCTTGATGATGACGGGTATCTTAAAAGATCCGTGCCTGAAATTGTAAATGAGCTTTCCATGTTTGCCAATACGGACATCCCCTTAGATAAGGCAGAAAAACTTTTAAGGCAGATACAGACTTTCGACCCGATAGGCATAGGCGCAAGATCACTGCAGGAATGTCTTTTAATTCAGTTAAGAAATATTAAACATGACGCTTATTATACTTTTTTAGCCGAGGAACTACTCAACAAATACTTTGATGATTTTGCCAAACGCCGTTATGATGTTATCATGGTTAAAATGAATGTTACAAATGAAACACTCAAGGCGGTTCTTGATCTAATACAAAACCTTAATCCAAAACCGGGAGAAGGAAATATAGCATCCCAGGAGATGAACCAGATTACGCCTGATTTTGTAATAGAGAGAGTGGATGATAATTTTATAATTACACTTAACGACAGAAGTGTTCCTTCAGTTACAATAAGCAAGTCATACCTGGAAATGTTCCAGCAGAATAAGAAGAATAAAAAGAACGAAAGAGAAAAGGATACTTATAAGTTTCTGCGCGAAAAGTTTGAGTCAGCCAAATGGTTTATCGCCTGCATACAGCAGAGGCGCGAAACATTAATGAAGATTATGCAGGCTATAGTAGAGAGGCAATATGAATTCTTTGAAAGAGGACCCAAATTCCTCAGACCAATGATATATAAAGATATTGCCGATGAGATAATGATGGATATTTCTACCATCAGCCGTGTGGTAAACGGCAAGTATGTACAATCCCCCATGGGAGTTCATGAACTCAAATACTTCTTCAGCGAAGGACTGATGTCGGATTCCGGAGAAGAGGTATCAAACAAGCATATCAAAGAACGCCTGAAAGAAATTATTGATGCGGAGGAAAAGAACAATCCGCTAAGTGACGACCGTCTTGCTGAAATGCTTAATAAGGAAGGCATACACATTGCAAGAAGAACAGTTGCCAAATACCGGGAACAACTTAAACTGCCTATTGCCAGACTAAGAAAAGAACTATGAGCAATGCTTATTATCTTATTATTGATATTACAGCGTTTATTCTGTTTGCATTTCTACATTCTTTTCTCGCATCTTTCAAAGTAAAATCTATTCTGACAAAGCGCATAGGAAATGCAATGGCTTTCTACCGGTTGGCATATAACATTATCTTCCTGGGGCTTTTCTGGTATTTATATGAAAACCTGCCCCCACCTGATGTAGAACTTTTCGATCTCAAATACCCATGGGATATTATCATACTGATACCCCAATTCCTGTCGCTGGGAGGGATTATCTGGACATTCAGATATTTCTCACTGAGTGAGTTTGCGGGTTTTTCACAGATTAAAAGATGGAAGGAAGGAAATTTTATTGCAGGTTGGGAAGAGGATATGCAGGATGAAAGAAATTCAAAGGATGTTTACGATGAAAAGCTTACTTTGAAAATTGAAGGTCCATACAAGGTAGTGAGGCACCCATTATATCTATTTACAATCATTTTTTTAATTTTACGCCCAACTATGGATCTGTTCTATCTTGTTTTCTTAATATTTTTAATTGCTTACTTTTACATCGGTTCTTTTTATGAAGAAAGAAAATTAGTTTGTGCTTTTGGTGATCAATACAGGAAATACCAGGAATCTGTGCCCCGGCTTTTCCCCCATCGATCATTTTAACCTCTTGCAGAGAATGAGTAAATACTTAATATTGAAACAGAAAGGAAATTATGGAAAATAAAATAAGGTCAACCACTATCATCGGTGTTATACACAAGGGGCAGGCTGCCATAGGCGGTGACGGACAGGTTACACTTGGCAATACTGTTGTAAAGCATAATGCTTTTAAAATCAGGAAGATAGCCAAAGGTAAAGTCCTTTGTGGTTTTGCGGGTGCATCAGCCGATGCTTTTACATTAGTAGAACGTTTTGAGGAAAAAATTGAACAGTACAGGGGAAATGTAACACGCGCAGCCGTTGAGCTTGCAAAGGACTGGCGCACAGACCGCTACCTCCGAAAATTAGAAGCTATGCTGGCTATTGTAACAGATGAGCAGGCACTTATTATCTCAGGGAATGGCGATGTTATCGAACCGGATGATAAAATTGTAGCAATCGGTTCAGGAGGAATGTATGCTCTTGCTGCCGCAAGGATGCTAAAAAAATACAGCTCCCTGTCTGCAAAGGAAATTTGTGAGGAAGCACTTAAAACTGCTTCTGAAATCTGTATTTATACTAATAATAACATAAACGTGGAAGTAATTGAAAAATAAAATTGATTCTAATATGTACAATAGATTAATGAAGGAATTAACTCCTACTCAGATCGTTGCGGAACTTGATAATTATATAATCGGACAGAGTGATGCAAAAAGAGCTGTTGCTATAGCTTTAAGAAACAGGTGGAGAAGACAGCAGGTTCCGGCTGGTCTCCGTGAAGAAATTTTACCTAATAATATAATTCTTATTGGACCAACCGGAGTTGGAAAAACAGAGATAGCCCGCAGGCTTGCAAAACTTGCCAATGCTCCATTCATTAAGGTTGAAGCTTCTAAATTTACTGAAGTCGGTTACGTCGGACGCGATGTTGAATCAATGATACGTGATCTTACAGATTACGCAGTTAATATGGTGAAATCAGAAAAGACACTGGAAATTCAAGCCAAAGCTAACAGTCTTGCCGAAGAAAAGATACTTGACATACTAATTCCCGCAGTGAAAAAACCAAGCGCTTCCTCTGAAGAAAAAGATGAAAACAGCGAGGCATTTCAGAACCAGAAGACCAGAGAATGGATGAAGGAAAAGCTTAAGAAGGGAGAAATGGATGATAAGATGATCGAGTTTGATTCGAATACGCAAAATAATGTTGGCATGCAGATTCTTGGCCCTCTCGGGATGGATGATATGGGGATAAACATTCAGGAAATAATGGGCAATATAATGCCTAAAAAGAAAAAGAAAAGGAAGACATCAATTTCTGAAGCAAGAACCATAATTGCCCAGGAAGAGGCACAAAAGCTTATTGATATGGAATCGGTACAGAAAGAAGCTATTGAACGGGTAGAGAATTCAGGAATTGTTTTTATTGATGAAATCGATAAAGTAGCCGGCGGCGGAAAGTCACANNGCTTCCGGTGCTTTTCATGTTTCAAAACCGTCAGACCTAATTCCTGAACTGCAAGGCAGGTTCCCTATTCGAGTTGAGCTGAAAAGCCTTACTGAAGATGATTTTATAAAGATATTGACTATTCCACAGAATGCATTGCTTAAACAATACTCAGCTCTGCTGGAAACTGANNGCCAGACGTCTGCATACTATTTTAACTACACTCCTGGATGATATATTGTTTAATGTTCCGGATAAATTACCGAAAGAAAAGGTAGTGATTACCGCAAAGGTTGTAAAGGATAAGCTTGATGCGATAGTAAAGAACCGGGATCTAAGTAAGTTTATTTTATAACACTTTTAATTATTTTCCAGGCTTCAAGTACATGTTTTTCTTCTGTCCTGATTCCTGAAACTACCAGTCTTATTACGAAATTACCATTAAGCTTTGTGTGGGAGAGGAGTATTTTGCCTGTTTTATTTATCTCTTCCATCAGATTACTGTTAAGTTCGTTCAAATCACCCAAGTAACCGGTTGGTTTGTACCGGAAACAAATTGTACTGAATGGAACAGGCGCCATCAATTCAAAATCAGAATCTTGCTGCACCAGCTGTTTAAATTTATTTGCGGTTTCAATATTACTCCTTATTATTCCCGCTAAACCTTCAGCGCCAAAATATTTTATCACAAACCAAAGCTTGAGCGAACGGAACCTTCGACCCAGCTGCACTCCGTAATCATTATAATTTGTTACTTCAGCATCTACTTTTGTCTTGAGGTATTCAGGGTTCAAACTGAATGCCCTTTTTAAAATTTCCGATTCTTTGACATAAAGTATACTGCAGTCAACCGGAACAAACATCCATTTATGAGGGTTGACGACTATCGAATCGGCATATTCAATACCATCCAATATGTATTTCATTTCAGGAACTATAGCCGCAGTTCCGGCATGCGCTGAATCCACATGCAACCAAAGATTTTCTTCTTTACAAATTTCCCCTATCGCACGGATGGGATCAATACTTGTTGTAGAGGTGGTGCCAATTGTAGCCACTACACAAAAAGGCATTACGCCATCCTCCTTATCTTTTCTTATTACTGTTCTAAGAAGTTCCGGTATAATTCTGAATTCCGAATCACATCCAATTTTCTTTACCCCTTCTCTTCCGATACCTAATGTTATTGCCCCCTTTTCAATGGAAGAATGTGCATGTTCAGAACAATATAACCTCAGTTTAGGAAGATTGTTACCGGCAAGTCCCTTTTCTCTGATGTCAAATCCCAATTTTTCCCTTGCGCATGCAATAGCATGAAGACTGCTAACAGAAGCTGTGTCATAAATTATCCCCCACATATATTCCGGCAGTCCAAGCATTTCCCTCAGCCAATTAGTTGTAACTTCCTCAAGTTCCGAAGCAGAAGGAGAGGTTTTCCATAACATCCCGTTTACGTTCAGAGTGGCAATTAATAGTTCACCTAATATTCCCGGTACGCTCGATGTAGAATTGAAATATGCCATGAATCCGGGATGGTTCCAGTGGGTTATACCGGGAATTATAATTTTTTCGAAATCATTTATGATTTTGTTAAAATCCTCTCCGGTAAAATTAGGATGTTCAGGCAGACCGGATTTTATCTCCCCCGGTTTTATATCAGGCAGTACTTTGTATTTTTCAATATTATCTAAATATTCAGATGCCCAGTCTATGAGTTCATGTCCATACTTCTTGAAATCATCTGCGGACATATCCTTAAATTTTTTACCCTTATCCATAATTCTTTTAATTAAAACAAACAGGGAACATTATTTCAAAACAACCATCTTGCGCGTCTGTGTAAACTGACCTGCTTTAATTGTATAGAAGTAAACACCCGAACCGATTTTATCCTTTAGCCCGCCCAATGAGAAATTAAGAGAATACATTCCGGCTTCTTTTTGTTCGTTTAACAATGTTGCTACTTCAGAACCAAGCACGTTGTATAATTTTATAGTAATAAACTCCGGAGAAGGTATTGTGTATTTTATCACTGTGTTTGGATTAAAAGGATTAGGATAATTCTGTTCAAGTGAAAAATTAACATTGGCAAAATTAGCCGCTTCAACTGGACCGTAAATTGAAAATGTTCCGTTCGCATCATCCTGTTTTATACGGTAGTATTGTTTTCCCGCCAGAGGATCTCTGTCTGTAAATGAATACGATGAACTTGTAACGGAAGTTCCCCTTCCTTTAACAAATCCAATTGTCTGCCAACCTTTGTTTAATGAGTTTAACTCCCTTGAACGCTGGATTTCGAAACCTAAATTGTTAAGCTCCGTAGCAGTTTTCCAGTTAAGGATTATATTGTTGTTTTCAGATTTTGCAGTAAAGGAAGTCAGTTCCACGGGAAGATCGCCGTAATAGTAAATACTAATATCGTCAACATACCAACCATCTCTTTCAGTGCCTCCATCTGACCATAAAGCAAACCTTAGTTTAATCTGCTGACCGGCATAAGCAGAAAGATCAATAAACTCCTGCGTCCAGTAATAATGGGTGCCGTCATAAATCGGCATCCCAGCAGGAATCTGTCTGCCAATGCCTGAAGCAGGTTTTGTTAACGTCCCCTGTAAAGCAGTCCAGGTAGATCCGTTATTAGTTGAAATCTGTACAATCCCGCAGTCCCAAAGAGTTTCAATTTCCCATTTTGTCCAGAATGATAATATCGGATTGGAATAACCCGATAGGTTGATCGCATTTGTGCTCGTCATAGTAACTGTGGCATTTGAAACATAATTCCCGGCTTTGCTGTCCGTATAGGAATTTGGAGCTGAATGATAATCGGCGGTAGTTGCATCCCATTTGGGTGAACTAGTAGGTGTAGCTGCTACTGTCCACAAAGTAGCCGGATTGTTGGCAGTATCTGCAAAAATGAATGTAGGAATACCGTTCGTAAAATTTAATGTGTCAACTGAAACAATAACCCCGCTAATCTTTGTTGTAAGAGCAATATTTACTTTTAGCGCTTTCGGGGCGGTGGGTGAAATAACAAATCTCATAGGATTAGGGACAGTTCTTTCAGACCTCGAACTTATCGAATCCAACGCCTGCGAACTATTTAAAAATGTACAATAGCTGCTTAATGAGGCGGCTTCAAAAGTTAAATTCTTTACAGTCGCAAGTCCTTTATTCCTAATCGTTGGTTTGATCGAAGCAGTATCCCCCGCCTTAAAATACACCCTGTCAAAATTGGCATTCTTTAACGCTGCAAAATCTCCTGCAAACCATGCCCAATAAAGATTTGGCTGTATATTTATCTGTACATCAGGCATAATCTCACTCTGCGACGGCCAGAAATCCGTCCCAACTTCAGGAGTCATCGCAAATATTTTCCCGCCGTCGGAAACTGTATCGCCGTCATAGAAATAATCATCGCTGTTACCCCTTGTTGAATAACCGACGGTCTGCATATCAGTTCCATAAAGGTAGCCGTTATAGCCTGTCATATCTCTTGCATATTCTCTAAAATATAATGAATCGGCTGTTTCATGAATTAATGCGCCATATGGATATACAATATCATTCCCGTATGTATGATAACTTATTGAATTCTTAAACTTGTGCGCAGCATAATAATTTTTGATTGCAACAGTCTCATTTTCCGAAAATGGAGCTGTCCCCCTGTAAGTCTCATCCGAAGTTACGGTACTCGAACCTCCGTTCGGGGCATTCCAATAAGCAGTTGGACCATAATTACGATTTAGGTCAACACCAAAAGTGCCATCGCCGTTATTTTTTCTATTTTTTCTCCAAAAACCTCCGCCGCTGGGATTCGTCGAACGGTTGTATTCATAACCGTCGGGATTACAAACAGGTACAAAATACAATTCCCTGTTATCTACAAGATATTTAATTGATGAATTGGTATTGTAATTCTCAAGAAGGTAATACATAAAATAGATAAGACATTCCATACCCATCGGTTCTCTCGCATGGTGTATTGCCAAATATGACGCCTGCGGTTTTGCCTGTGTAATTGAACTGTTCGTTATCTTAACCATGTAAATAGGTCTTCCGCCGGCAGTTGTTCCAATTGACTGCTTTTGAGTTATCAATCCCGGAAAACGCGCATACATGCTATCAAGCTGAGCGTTTACCTCATCAAAAGTATAAAAACCTCCCATCGAACCATATCCAAAACCAGTTACACCATATTGATTCTTATTCTGCTCAAGTATTTGATTCATTTCCGGTTTGGTAAGTGAATGAAGGTTATTATAATATTTGTTCCAGTCATCAATTAAAATATTATAGCTTAAACCAAGCATATTTACTTTTCTTAGTTCTGCTTCGCTAACATATAATTTGGCAATCATCTCTTTTAACGAGATTGCCCCTTCCAGATCAATACCTGATTTATTTAATAACTCAATATCACCCGGACCATTCAGCTTAATCTCTATCTTTTTATAAGTCTGTGCATTTATTGCAACAACAAATAGAATTAAGAATAAAACAGTAATCGTTACTTTCATAATTTACCTGATAATTTATGACTTCAATTTATTATCTTATAAACTTGTTATATTTACTAAAAATAAACATTTTCTGATTATTTCGTCTCAAGCGGTCAACTTGAGTTAATAATATATTAGTTTTAAGTATTAAAAAATAACAAATAAATTTTAATTATATCTTCCAACTCGTATGAATCCCTTAGGTAATTTCTTTTATCCTCATTCCATCTGTATCGCAGGTGCTTCCTCAAAAGAAAAAAGCATCGGTTATGAATTACTCAGATCAATAAAAAGTTATGGTTATACAGGAAAAGTTTTCCCTGTCAATCCACATATAAATGTTGTTTTAGGTTATAAATGTTTTACAACCATTGAGGATATTAAAGAAAATATTGACCTCGGAATAATTGTGGTTCCAAAAACCTTCGCTGAGGAATCAATCGACCAATTGATTTCCAAAGGAGTAAAATCGATAATCTTAATAACCGCAGGTTTCCGTGAAACAGGAATTGAAGGAGAACTTGCAGAAAAAATGATACTGGAAAAGATAAAGAAATCCGGAATACGTCTTGTAGGACCAAATTGCATGGGAGTAATAAACACATTTGAAGATATAAAACTTAATGCAACATTTGTGGCTGAGAAACCGGAAACCGGAAACACTGCTTTCTTATCTCAGAGCGGAGCCATAGGAGCTGCAGTCCTTAATTCATTAAGGGAGACCGATATAAGATTTGGACATTTTATAAGCGTCGGCAATAAGGCGGATATCTCGGAAAACGAATTGCTCCGATTCTGGAATGATGATGAAAGGATTAAAACCCTGACATTTTATCTCGAAAGCTTTTCCGATGGGAAATCTTTCATCAGTAATTTTATTGAAAACAAGATAGAAAAACCTGTAATTATATTAAAAGCCGGAAGGACTTCCAGCGGAATCAAAGCAGCATCATCCCATACCGGTGCTTTAGGCAGCAGCGATAAGGTTGTCACTTCAATTTTAGAACAATTCGGTATCATACGAGCTGATGATTTAAATGAACTTTTTAACACAGCAAAGGGATTTGAGAATTTTGTCATTCCCAATGGGAACAAGATAGCTATAGTAACAAATGCGGGAGGTCCTTCAATTCTTGCTGTTGATAAATTAGAGGGAGAAAACCTGGTACTTGCACAGTTATCCAATGAAACAAGAAAAAAATTAAAGGAAATTGTTCATCAGGAAGGAAGTTGTGAGAATCCGGTTGATCTGCTGCCGGAAGGAAATGCCGAACAGTTTAAATTGGTAACTCAATTACTTCTTGAAGATGATAATGTAGACGGAGTAATATCTATTTTTGTTGAGCCTGTTATGGTTTCCCCCTTTGAAGTAATAGAGGGCATAAATGCAATAAAATCGGATAAACCGATTATGCAGGTGGTTATGCCCTTGCCCGAATTCTGGGCAAAGTACAGGCATGATTCTGTTTATAGAACTCCTCTTTTCCGTAATCCCGAAGATCCGGTAGAAGTTTTATCAAATATGATCTTCTATTCAAAGAATAAAATAAAAAAGACAAGGCTTCACCCGAAGAAAAGTAATCTCAGGAATTATAAACACGGTTTTTTATCCCAACACGATGTGGATGCAATACTAGAAGAGTATAAAATACCGAATGTTTCTTCCCTTTTAGTTAATCCCGAAGAATTAAAAAATACACCCGGGCTCTCTTTCCCGGTATGTCTTAAAGGTATTTCTGAAAGTGTTATCCATAAGTCCGAATTGAATGCAGTAAGACTTAATATCGGCAGTTATGAAGAACTCCATAATTCTGCAAATGAAATAGAACATGGATTCCATTCTGCCGGATTCTCCGTTGAAAATTTTCTGATTCAACCGTTCATTAAAGCAAAGTATGAATTCCTTATGGGTGGTTTTCGCGATCTTTCATTCGGACCTATGATTATGTTCGGCAGCGGAGGCAAGTATGTTGAAATATTTAACGATACTTTAATGAAATTTGCATATTTATCAGAAGAAGATGTGAACGATTTTATCAATAAAACTAAAGCAGGTTCTATTATCACCGGAGTGAGGGGCGATAAAGGGATAGATATAAATATTGTTAAATCTATGATTAAAAATTCAGCCCAGATGATGCTTGACAATAAAAATATACTGGAATTTGACTTAAATCCGGTAATTCTGACATATGATGACCGCTTCTTTACAGTTGACGCAAGAATAAAGTGGGGATAAACAGGGGGATTTTTTATATTGATACTTCAAATATTAGAATAAAGTGAACAATAATAGCATTTTATATTTTCTTCCCGCCAGGTATTTTAATGAAGAAGAATTTTTCATTACCAAAAACCTATTGGAGAAAAACAACTTTAAAAGCTTTACAGCTTCCGATGCCAGGGATATGTGTGAAGGTACTGCCGGAAAAAAGTTTAAGCCCGATCTTAGATTAGAAAATATTAATGCTAATAACTTTGCTGGAATTGTACTCATCGGGGGGTACGGAGCCAAGGATTATATGAATAATTCAAGGCTGCATAAAATACTTAACGACTTTAACAAGAGCAATAAGATTATTGCGGCTATTTGTATTGCCCCGATAATACTTGCTGCTGCCGGATTATTAAATGGTAAAAGTGCCACATGTTTTCCTGAAGTAAAACAGGATATTATAAAGACCGACATTGATTATAAGGATTTACCGGTTGTAGTTGCTAAAAATATAATTACGGCGAATGGTCCCAAAGCAAGCTTTGAATTTGCAGAATCTATATTGGTATTGCTAAACAAACAGACAAGATGAATTACACTATTGCTAAGTTTAGAACATATTGTAACAGCTTAACAAAATATTCAAGATATAAGACCAGGGAAGTTTTTGTGGGAGAAATCCCTTTAGGGGCAGAGAATCCTATCCGAATACAATCGATGACNNGTTGATGCAGGATGCGATTATGTAAGAATAACAGCACCAAGCAAACTTGAGGCGGAAAATCTACTTAACATAAAAAATGAACTTCGGAAAAGAGGATATAAAGTGCCGCTTATTGCTGATATTCACTTTACTCCGAATGCTGCAGAAATTGCAGCAAGAATAGTTGAAAAAGTACGCGTTAATCCGGGAAATTATGCTGATAAGAAGAGTTTTAAGAATATAGATTATACCGACTCTGAATATGATCAGGAATTGGATAGAATAAGAGAGAAGTTCACACCTCTTGTAAAGATTTGTAAAGAATATGGGACGGCGTTGCGTATCGGAACTAACCATGGCTCACTCTCCGATAGAATAATGAGCCGTTATGGTGATTCTCCACTCGGAATGGTTGAATCCGCATTAGAGTTTATCAGAATATGTGAAAGTGAGAATTACTATAATCTAGTTCTCTCCATGAAGTCCAGCAATCCTAAAGTGATGGTGCAGGCATATCGCCTCCTTATTCAGAAAATGGAAGATGAAAAAATGTTTTATCCCCTTCATCTTGGCGTTACGGAAGCCGGCGGAGGTGAAGATGGAAGAATTAAATCAGCGTTAGGAATCGGAGCTCTTCTGGAAGATGGAATAGGAGATACTATTCGCGTATCCTTAACTGAAGATCCTGAGTTTGAAGTTCCGGTGGCACTCTCACTTGTAAATAGGTATAAGAAAAGAGGAAATCATCAGGATATAAAACCTTTAGATGTTCTTCCTTATAATCCTTGCGAGTATACTAAACGGCAAACTATTGAGGTTTCGGGGATAGGCGGTAATAATGTTGCAAGAGTAGTAGCAGATTTCAGTAAAAGAACATTTATTCCCCGTAATGCACTGGCGGATATCGGTTATTTTTACAATACCGATATTGATAAATGGAATATGAATGACAGTACCGCCGATATTATTTTCCTCGGTGACAATGTTCCTAATTTCGATTTACCTACCGGGTTAAAGCAAGTATATAACTATTCTACCTGGAAAAAAAACAAAGGCAAATCAATCCCATTATCTACTGCTGAAGAATACCTTAAAAGTGAAGAACTCTCTCCGGATGTCAATTTTGTTTTAGTACGAATAGCAGATCTGGATGATATTTTACTATCAAAGTTAAAGAATGAAAAAACAACGGTTATCATCCTTGAATCTGAAAATCTTCACGCTATGCCGGAACAAAGAAGAGTATTTTGCGAATTATTATTCCGGGATATTCCAAATCCGGTAATTATTAAAAGAACATACAAAAACATTACCCCTGAAGATTTCATACTCTTCTCATCAACTGATTTTGGCGCTCTATTTATCGAAGGATTTGGGGACGGTGTGTGGACTGAATGCACATTTGTTGAAAAAGAAAAACCTGATAATGTTTATATTAAAAATTTTGTCAGGAATATTGAATCTTCAGAAAAAACAATAAACAGAATATTGTTTGGTATTTTGCAGGCGGCAAGGACAAGAATATCTAAAACTGAATATATTGCCTGCCCCTCCTGCGGCAGAACTCTTTTTGACCTGCAGGAAACAACTGATCTGATAAAAAAGAAGACAGAACATCTGAAAGAATTAAAAATTGCTATAATGGGATGTATTGTAAATGGTCCCGGAGAAATGGCAGATGCTGATTATGGTTATGTCGGCTCTGGAATTAATAAAATTACACTGTATAAAGGAAAGGAAATAGTGAGAAGGAACATTCCTGCACTGAATGCAGTTGAATCATTAATTGAGATAATTTGGGAAAATAATGACTGGCAGGAGCCGAATTCGGAATAAAATCATTGAAACTGATTAATTTTTTGCTCAAAATTTGAAATTTTATGCTCTTTATTCTATATTAGTAACATTAAATATGGTTAAGAAAATTAAAAGATTAAAATACCTGAAAAAAGCTATAAGTTCCGATTTCGGAATATTAAAAACTAAAATTTCCTAAAGATGCACTTCCAAATAAAAGAAGTGCATTTTTTTTTATATGAAGTGTATTGAAATAATAAAAAATATTGAGAACTGGGCACCCAAAGAGATCGCCTGGCAAAAAGACAATGTGGGTTTACAAATCGGGGATACTGATAAACGGATTAAGAACATTCTTTTATGCCTAGAAGTAAATGATAATGTAGTTGAAGAAGCACTGGTTAAAAAATGCAATTTAATTATATCTCATCACCCATTCTTTTTTTCCCCACTAAAGAAAATCGATATAGCAAATGACCGTAATTCCCGGATAATCCAAAAACTAATTAAACATGACATAATCCTTTATTCAGCCCATACTAACCTGGACTATACAAAAGATGGTGTTAGTTACCAATTGGCTGAAAGACTAGGACTTCAGAATATTGATTTCCTTTTAAACCTCAAATCCAATCAGTATAAGATTTCTGTTTTTGTTCCGGAAACCGCCTGTGAAGAAGTTGCCGAAGCTATCTTCAGTGCGGGCGGAGGAGTTATCGGAGAATATACCAGATGCAGTTTTAGAACTAAGGGGAATGGCACTTTTAAATGTTCCGGCAAAACCCGTCCGGCAATTGGGAAAAAAGAAGAATATAAGTTTGTTGAGGAAGTTAAACTTGAGGTGATTGTTGACCGATGGAAACTAAATACTGTTTTATCTGAACTCAAAAGAATTCACCCATATGAAGAAATAGCTTATGACCTGGTTCCGCTCGACAATCCAAATGTGAATTTTGGTATTGGTGCGGTTGGATATCTTCCGAAGGAATATAATCAAAATGATTTTTTAAGTTATGCAGCTCATAAGCTGATAGTTAAAAATTTCCGTTATACAAAAGGGAAAAAGGGCATGATAAGGAAGGTAGCGGTCTGTGGCGGTTCGGGAAGTGAATATTTTCATGAGGCAATTGCCAAAAATTGCGATGCATATATAACTGCAGATATTAGATATCATACTTTCCAGGATGCAGAAAAAGAGATATTACTCATAGATGCAGGGCATTATGAAACAGAGATTTTTTCTCTGAATGAAATTCAAAAGAGAATTAATTTACAGTTAAAAACTAACAAAGATATTAATGTTTATTTATATAAGGGTTCAACAAACCCTGTGATTTTTTATAATAATTAAGGAGTGATAAATTGATTAGCAGAATAAAAACCTTATATGAGCTGCAGATAGTTGATGAACAGCTTGATGAATTAGAAGAACTTCGTGGTGACCTTCCTGTGGCAGTAGAATCCCTTAGATCACAAATGAATCAGATAAAAAAGGAAGCTGAAGAAAAAGAGGAACAACGAATGAATTCCCTCGAGAAAAGAAAAGAAAACGAAGAAGAGGTTGAAAAGCTTAAAGCAAATCAGAAAAAATTTAAAGCACAACTTTATAATGTAAGAAACAATAAAGAATATGATGCTCTTACCAAGGAAATCGATCATTCCGAGGAACAAATCAAAAAACTTGAGGCTGAGAATGATACGCTGGCAGATGTTAGTAAAAAATTGGCGGATGAAATTGAAGAAATAACTCCTCAGATTACTGAACTGAACAATGATCTTAAGCTTAAAGAAACTGATCTTAAAGAAATAATTAAAACTAATGCTAAAGAAGAAGCTAAGTTACGAGAAAAACGGAAAATTATTGAAGATCAGACAAAAAAAGCGGATTACTCTGCTTATATGAAAATAAGAAAAGCCAAAGGGAAAGCAGTTGTAACCATAAAAAGATCTGCCTGCTCAGGATGTCATAATATAGTTCCTTCACAGAGACAGCTTGAAATAAGACGAAACAATAAGCTTTTCTTCTGCGAATATTGCGGTAGAATACTTGTTTCTTCAGAAGTAGCTGGAATTAAACAAGATTAATTCGGTAAGTACTGATTTAGCCAATGTAATTTATTATATTTATTATAATTAATTGAATCTTTTAAGCAACTAGATAAAGCTGCAGTTTAGCAGATAAATTTTTAATAATAGTTCATACCGGGCAATTGCTTCGTAAATAACGAAGAGGAAAGTCCGAACTTCATAGAACAGAGCGCCGGGTAACGCCCGGGGGTTGTATAATCAATTATACAGCTACGGATAGTGCCACAGAAAATATACCGCCTCAATTGAGGTAAGGATGAAATGGCAGGGTAAGAGCCTACCGCGGTAATGGTAACATTACTGGTCCTTTGCGGGACTGTTTCTAAGGAAATAGCATGGTAAACCCCGCTCGAAGCAAGGTCAAATAGGGAAATCTTCTCTGGGTTTTTACTCAGAGACAAAGTTGTTCGCTTTGATTGGTTTCCGGGTAGACCGCTTGAGCTCTGGAGTAATCCTTAGCCTAGACAAATAATTGCCGTCCTGCTCTGCAGGATTACAGGATTCGGCTTATAGGTATGAACTTTGTTCTAATTAATTATTATATGACGAATAAACGCTGGAAAATAAGAGAAGTTTGCGATGATTACTCTGTTAAATCTTTAGCAGATTCCTTAAATATTTCAGACGTCCTTTCCAGCCTTCTTATTCAAAGGGATATAACCAGTTTTTCACAAGCAAAAAACTTCTTCCGTCCATCTTTAGATTCACTGCATGACCCGTTTCTTATGAATGGTATGGAAACTGCCACCTACAGGGTGATTACTGCACTGACGGAAAATCAATTGATTATGGTATATGGGGATTATGATGTTGATGGTACCTGCTCTACAGCACTACTATATCTCTTTCTTAAAGAATTAGGAGCTAAAGTTGAATTCTATATACCTAAAAGATTAACTGAAGGATATGGAATAAATATTACTGGCATCGACCATGCAAAAAGCAGGAATACATCTCTGATTATTTCTGTCGATTGTGGTATCACGGCCGTTGAAGAAACAGATTATGCTAAAAAACTCGGTATGGATCTGATCATCTGTGATCATCACCAGCCCAAAGAAAAAATTCCCAATGCCCTGGCTGTTCTTGATCCGTTAAAACCGGATTGCAGTTACCCTTTTGTATTTTTATCAGGCGCTGGTGTTGCTTTCAAACTAGCACAAGGAGTTAGTGAAAGGATAGGAAAAAGAGAACTCCCATTGAAATATTTAGATCTTGTGGCACTTGCCGGAGCAGCCGATATAGTTTCTTTGACAGGTGAGAACAGAATATTAGTCAAAGAAGGATTGGAACAAATTAATTCGCATCCCCGTCCCGGTATTCTTGCTCTTATTAAAAGCAGCAATATGCAGCCTGGAGATTTGACTTCCGGACAAATTGTATTTTCAATTGCCCCTCGTATAAATGCTGTCGGGCGAATGGGAGATGCTGAAAGAGCTGTTGAGCTATTGATTACTGAAAGTACGGATGAAGCTTTTAAATTGGCACAAATTCTTGAAACCGAAAACTATCAGCGTAGAAAAATTGATGAAGATACTTTTTCCATGGCACAGGATTTTGTTGAAAATTCTATTGATCTTAATTCTGATACTGCAATTATATTGCATCAGGAATCGTGGCATGCGGGAGTGATTGGTATTGTAGCTTCCCGACTTGTTGAAAAATATTATCGCCCGACTATAATCCTTACAACTGCCGGGGGGGTTGCAAAAGGTTCTGCCAGGAGTATTTCGAACTTTAATATCTATGATGCATTGAAAAAATGCGAAGATCTTCTCATTCATTTTGGAGGACATCAGGCTGCCGCTGGATTGGCAGTCGAGATGGATAAACTTAATGAATTTAAATTCAGGTTCAATCAAGTTGCAAAAGAGGCAATAACAGAAGATGATTTAGCCCCTGAAATTAAAATTGACTCCAGGCTAAAATTTTCGGAAATAACCCCTAAGTTTTTAAGAATCATCGATCAGTTTGCTCCCTTTGGTCCAGGAAATATGAGACCAGTATTTTTATCAGAGAATGTTGAAATAGTAAATAAGCCAAAAATAGTCGGAACAAATCATGTGGTGGTTACATTAAAACAAAATGGTTCAGATAAGCTGTTTGAATGCATTGGTTTTAATATGGCAGAATATTATGTTGAAATGACGAAAACAAACTGTAAGGCAGATATAGTTTACAACATTGATAAATCTGCCAGAAACGGAATGTCTTTTCCGCAGTTAAGACTTAAGGATATCAAATTTAAAGAAAATAATGTGGAGCTAAACTAATGTCTGGTCATTCAAAATGGGCTACAACCAAAAGAAAGAAAGCCGTTATTGATTCTAAAAGAGGGAAAATTTTTACTAAACTGATCAAGGAAATTACTATTTCTGCAAGACAAGGGGGAGGAGATTCTGCAGGTAATCCGAGGTTAAGACTGGCTATTGATAATGCCAAAGCCGCAAATATGCCTGCCGATAACATCGAACGGGCGGTTAAGAAGGCTACCGGCGAATTAGAGGGACAAATTTATTCTGAACTTACTTATGAAGGTTATGCCCCTGCCGGAATTGCTATAATAGTTGATGTTGCAACGGATAATAAGAACAGAACTGTTGCTGAGGTAAGACACATTTTCAGCAAACTCGGCGGAGGTATGGGAGAAAGCGGTTCTGTTGCATGGATGTTCGATAAAAAAGGAGTTATTACTCTTCCTAATCAAGGTAAGGCGGAGGATGAAATCATGGAGATTATCATTGATGCAGGCGCTGATGATATGCAGACCGAAGAGGATTTCTTTGAAGTTCAAACTTCACTTGAAAACTTTGAAAATGTTAGAAAAATTCTGATTGACAAAAACCTAACTATTGAAAACGCTTCCCTGCAGTGGGTCCCCAAAAACACTATTCCCATTAAAGGTGAAGACGCAGAAAAACTTATTAAGTTAATAGAAACTTTGGAAGATAATGATGATGTTCAGAGTGTCTTCACTAATGCAGATTTCCAGGATTAGAACAATATTACCATTAGAATCATTAAACTTAAAATAAATGATAATACTTGGAGTTGACCCCGGTACAATCTATACCGGGTACGGAATAATACGACATGAAAAGAATACATTTACTGAAGTCCATCACGGTCTTATAAAACTTCCCTCCGTTAAATCGCTCCCTCAGAAATTAGAAATTATTTATGATGAACTTGATAGGATCATTAAGACTTATAAACCCGATGAGTTTTCTATTGAAACTGCTTTCTATGGAAAGAATGTTCAGTCCGCAATGAAAATAGGCTATGCAAGAGGAGTCTCTCTGTTGGCTGCAGTTCATAATAATTTACCTGCAAATGAATATTCCCCCAGGGAAATCAAAAAATCAGTTGTAGGAAACGGTGCTGCTTCAAAAGAACAAGTGTTTTTTATGATCTCAACTCTTCTTAATTTAAAGAATGTGAAAATGCGCTTCGATGAATCAGATGCACTGGCAGTTGCTTTATGCCATGCTTTCAGAACGAAAACTCCTCTCACAAAAGGAAAGAGCTGGAAAGATTTTATTGAAGCATTCCCTGAAAGAATAATTCAGAATTAATTGTTATGATAGGATTTATAAAAGGTAATATAATTTCTGCCAAACCGACGCAATTGCTAATTGATGTCAATGGCGTGGGATACCTTTGCAATATTTCGATAAATACATTTGAAAAGATTTCAAACCAGAAAAGTGTTTCTTTATTTATTCATACTCATGTTAAGGAAGACTCTATTACTTTGTTCGGCTTCTATACTGAACCCGAAAAGATGATGTTTGAATTGCTGATTTCAGTAAGCGGAGTAGGACCGAAGATTGCACTAAGTATTTTAAGCGGGATCCAAATAGATGATCTTAAGAATGCAATCATTTATGCTGATAGCTCCCGTATTTCAGCTGTACCTGGAATAGGTAAAAAAACTGCAGAGCGGCTTATCCTGGAACTTAAAAATAAAGTCGATCAGGTAAATGCGGAAGGAGGGACTGAGCTCCCGTTCAGCATGAAAAATGAAGCCGTTATGGCATTATCAACTCTTGGATACAACAATAAGCTTGCTGAAAAAGTAGTACGGGATATCCTTTTAACTGAACCGAATGCTCCCCTGGAAGAGTTAATCAAAAAAGCTTTAAGCTTCCTTAACAAATAATTTCTTTGTGCCAATGAAAAAACCTTTTTTACTATTATTTCTATTAATCAATATCCCCCTGTTTATTGGTTGCAATAATTATAATAATTCCTCTGAAAACTTATTAATAAACTTTAGGACATATCTCGATAAACTCCATAAAGACGATTTAGCTTCAATCTCTCATGCATCCAATGAATTCAGGAAAAATTTTTCAGCTGCAGAGCCGGGAATAAGGGATTCTGCTTTTATTGACTTCAGATCATTTTATTATGATGTAATTAACAGCTATTATGAAATATTCCTGAACAATAAAGAACTTGTAAATAAGTTAAATGATAACAAGAATGAGGACATCCAGGTTCAGCAGTTTAAAATAACATTAGAACAGAACGGATTACGACTTTCCAAGACCGAGGGTGGGTATTATATTGATGAAAAACCAGACTACCTATATGAAAATTTCAAAATCTTTGTATCCCGGGCTATCAATGATTTCCTCTTAATAAGAAGCAAGGAACTGGAGGAAGGTTTTTCCGAAGATGCGAAATTGCTTATTTCTTATAAATCTCTTGGGGAGCGAATTACAACATGGGAAAAATATTTAAATAAATATCCTTCTTCCCCCCTATCTGCTGAAGCAAAATTCTCTTATCACTTATATCTTAGCACTTTTATTACCGGACTTGACAACTCCCCTATCACTACTGATGATATCCTCCTACCAGAAATGAAAAATATTTACACAGATTTTATTCAAAAGAATAATAATTCGGAAAGCGGGAAATTGGTGGAAAAATTCTATACAATAATTTCTAATAATAATTTCCACTTAACTTCAGCCCTCGATGATTTTTATCAAGAAAATCAGATAGAATCTATGAAAGGAATTGAACCTCCTACAAGATAAAAAGATATAACTTCACCTGTCATTAATTAAAAAAGCCCGTCATTAAAACGGGCTTTCCACTATCTGTGTATTGTGAAATATTACTTAGAACCTAAAACTGCATCCTTTGCTGCTTTAGCAATTCTGAATTTCAATACTTTCTTTGCAGGAATCAACATGGTTTCGCCAGTAGAAGGGTTTCTGCCCATTCTCTTTTTGCGTTGAACCAGAACTAATTTACCCAGACCTGGAAGCACAAAAGATTTTTTTGCTTCCTTGTGTGCTAAAGAAACAAGTTCTTCTAAAAATTGAACTGCAAGTTTCTTTGTTGTGTCGGTCTTTTTTGCTAAGTGATCGACTATCTGTGATTTTGTCATTGGTCTAGCAGCGGCCATTTGTAACCTCCTTGTTAATGGTTAGTAATTCAGATTCAAAATTAAAAATTTTTTGATATTAAACAAACATTTTATTCAATTTTATCCTGTTTTTTTAATACTTTTTTTGTTTTAAGCCATTATTAGCCCGTTTGCGACTAGATATGCGCTATTATTTCCTCTTTCTTTGTAGCTTTACTATAAATTATATATTTTCGACATATCTTATTTAGCCATACAAATTAATGATTAAGAGTTTTCCACTATTTATATTTTTCATTCTCCAGGTAAATATATTCTCCAATGTTAATTATGATTCTATAATTGCTGGTAGAGATTCAACCACTGTGCATAATGATTCTAAAATTTCTCAAAGGAGTTCAGATTCTGCTTCAATTAATTCTCTTCATTTTCCAAAAGACTCAACAGCGGTCGTCTGGGATTCGTTGAAGAATAAATGGATAAGCCGCAGTTCAGATCGTGACAGCTTAGGGCTTTTGACCAGGGCAAAGAATATTGGTGTAAGAGATACCATAATCCCTATTTTTCAAACTCCTGTTTCAAACAACGGATTTATTCTCCGCAGTACTGACCTGCAGAAAAATGATTACAGGTATACCCCCGATTATCTAAAGTTATTTGAATTTAATTATTTGGCAGAAACAGGTAACCTTGGATTTCCTGATCAAACATATCTTTATGGCTTGCAACCATATCAGACCAATTATCTTAGAGATGGAATAGCCCTTAACGATATTCCATTGATTTTTTTTGATCTGAATTACCTTCAATCCGAAACCGTCGATTCAATTGAAATAATTCCGGCACCACGTGGATTTTTATATGGCAGTTATAATAAGCCGATTTCTATTAATTTCATCTCAAAAGATTTCATATCTATAAATCCCTATACAAGGATAAAATATTACCAGGGGGTTTTCGGCGAGGTAATGTTAGATGGTATCTTTAATTCCGAATTATATAAGAAATTATTTGGTTATCTGGATGTAACAAACAGGAAACTCGATAAACGATTTACAAATTCCGATTTCAGCTCTTGGCAGGTTGCTGCAAAATTAAGATATCTGGTTTCTAACTCGTTTAATATTACCGGATCTTACAATTATAATAAAATATATAAGGCGCTTAACGGAGGAGTAAACATTGATTCTCTCATTTTGCCAGGTGACTTATATGATGAGATAAGAGCTCCGGTTGTGAACTATTTAACCGACATGGATGTAACCCAGCATAGTTTCGATCTCCGGTTGCTGGCAAAACCATTTGTCGGCAGTAACACAGATTTTAATCTTTATTATAAATTTGATGGTCAAAGCCTAAATAATATAGGTGATAACTCAAATGATTTTGAAAAGACAAAGAATAAATTATANNGATTACTATTCGTATAAAGTGAATCTGTTTTCATTAGCCGGTATTGCCGGTATAAATATTTCTGATAACATAAAAGCTTCTATATTTTATAAATATTCATCTATGATGAATGAAATACTCAATTATTCCCATATCAATAAGGAGTCGAAAGGAGTTGGGCTTGATGTAAATATCAATACTTGTGATGAACTATCTTTTTACTTAGGTTATTCATTCTTGAAAGATTATGATAGTCAAGCCTATTTGGGTAATGCCGAGGCTTCGGCTATATTTTCATTAAATAATTTTTATCTAAGACTCTCTCTTTTTGCCAGGAATAGTACCAGTTATAATAATACTGAGTTTAGTAATCTAAATTTACCATATCTGTTATTATTCAATTTACAGCCCTACTCCCTATCTACGGATAACCCATATGTAATGGGAATGGGTGAAAATTTACGATATAAATTTGGGATTATGTCATTTGAAAATAACACTTCATATTATTCAGGCGACTATGTGAGTAACACATCTAGATCCAAAGGATTATTGGGAGTTCCGGAAATATTTTCCAAATCAGGTATTTATATAAGTGATTCGTTATTTTCCTCAAACTTAAATTTGAAAAGTGGATTTGTATTCACTTATTATGGCAAAATAAAATATTTAAACACTCAGGGTTCAATATTTGAAACAAATCCAGCTTATACAATTGACTTTACACTTTCCGGCAGAATACGGAATGCAGCTACGGTTTATTTTACCTGGGAAAACCTTTTGGATGAAAAATATTATTTAATCCCGTACTATCCCGCATTAGGAAGAAACCTCCGATTCGGCATAGCATGGGATCTTTTTAATTGACTAATCAATTGACACTTCCCTCAAAACATAAATTCGTAATTATAGTTTTTTCTTCTTTTCTGATAGAACTGCTTTTAATCTTATTTGACATTTTCAATGGTAATGGCCATATACCCTTATACATGTTCATCTACTTTGAAGTATTCCTCCTTTTCTCTCTGGTGTTCTTTATAATAAAAACTAAGCAGCCTCATAACGACAAGCAATTTTTTCCCCAGATCAGTATTCCGATTTTCATAATAATTACAGGAATAATATTCCGTATTACACTTATCCCTTCCGCTCCTGCCACCTCCCCGGATGTATTTAGATATGTATGGGAAGGAAAAATAGTCGCTCATGGAATTAACCCTTATCAGGTTCCACCAGATGCGAACCTATTAAATCAATACCATTCAGACCTTTGGGCAAAGGTTGGATTTAAAAATATGACTTCTATTTATCCNNTTTATCTCATCTGTGAAATAATTACTCTGATATTTCTCCTGAAACTGTTGAGATTAAAAAAAATAAATCCGGGTTATATAATATTATATGCATGGCTTCCTGTCCCTATAATGGAATATTTTATAAATGCACACATCGATGCAGTAGGTATTGCTTTCTTTATTTTGTTCCTGTATCATATTGAAAAAGGAAGAAATAATCTCTCCGCAGTTTTCTATGCTCTTTCTTTTTTAGTTAAGTTCTACCCCATAATGATCTTCCCTCTTCTAATTAGAAAGATTGGAATGAAAAAACTTATCCCTTTTACTTTGGTTTTTTTATTCACAAGCCTAATCTTTTATGCTCCTTTTCTTACAAGTGACTTTGCAGTAAAGAATTCATTAACTACATATTTATTGCGATGGGAGTTTAACGGATCGGTCTACAACTTAATTAAAATGTTTTCTGACAGAGATCTTGCAAGAATTATATGCAGCATTCTGTTGATAATTGCTATCGCCATAATTTCCTATAAGTACAGGGATTTTGTTAATGGAACATTTGGAGTGTTGTTGTCATTTGTGATTTTTGCAACTACTATTTATCCATGGTATCTCGGATGGATTGCTGCGCTTAATCCCGTTCTGAATTTTTATTCTGTATTTAGCTTATTATTTACATCTAACTTTTCTAATTTTACACCTCTGGGTAAGGTCTGGCAAGAATACTGGCTTGTTCTCGCGATAGAGTATTTTCCCTTCTTTATACTTTTATATATTGATCTTCAAAAAAAATATTCTCGAAAAAAGACTAATCCTTCTTCTTTTTAAAAAGAAAAATAATCACGATAATAAGAACAACCCCCGATATCATATATATCCAGTATGGAGTTTCTTTGATTTTATACGGAATAAAAGTAACTGAGATAGTTTTCCCACTTCCTAATTCCGATAGATTATAATTCCAAACTAGTGTTTTATTTTCTTGTTGATTTGCATTATGCTGCACTACTTCTCCGGAAAAAGTATATTTATACTGAATTTTAAAACTGCTCCCGTCAATACCCCATCCTGTGGCGATAGGCGGAATGAATTGCGAAAACACTTTCTGGCCTGCTGCACCGTCTTTAAATGAAAAATGTGCATCGGCAAAGGCTTTTGTTTTATTAAGTGAATCTATATAAGTAAAGGAAAAATCTATAATAGAATGCATTGTGCTGTCGGTTGTGTCAGAATATACCCTAATTTCTTTAATTTTAGTAAAAGGAGATGTGAACTCACTCTTTATTGTATCCTCGTTAAAAATACCTATCTTGCCAAGTGTCTTTATGCTGGAACTATCCGGTGTTTTCATCCAGTAATTTATTTTCATTACTCCCGAACCATCAGGATAAAGGTTTACATCTTGAATATAATTCAAACATCCGGGAATGAATGTGAATAACAGAAATAGAAATAGATTTTTTTTCACAGTATTTTTTGGGGAAATCTTAATTTACAATATACTCTTGCTTAATTTATAGAAAAAAAAGGTTTTTTTCATTATGTTTTGTTTTGTAAATATAAAGAATTATGAATATGCCTACATACGAATATAAATGTAAGAAATGCGGTAATGTTTTTGAAGTGTTTCACTCAATGAGTTCAGAACCTGTAAAGTTTTGTCCAAAATGCGGAGGGGAAGTTAAGAAATTAATTGGTGCAGGTGCAGGCACAATTTTCAAGGGGACCGGTTTTTACCAAACCGATTATAAGAATAAGGCTTTAAAAACCCAGAAAACAGTTACAAAGGAGAATCCGCCACCTAAGCCGGAAACCAAAACTAAACCTCCAACAAAATCAGAATAGGATTTAACCCAGATTAATTTCAGTTTCTTTATAAAATATACTTTAGAATTGTTCCGGAATAATTACCTCTTCCCATATTTGCTTTCAATTTGTTAATTATTCTTCTATTTTTAATAATATTGACAAAAATTATTGTTTTTGAAAAAGTGCCTTTCCATATTACTGGCATTTCTTATCTTTTTGAATTCAGCGGGGTATATAATTCTCTTCTGGCAAATTCAACAGGATATTAAAAGAGAAATGATGCAAAAGATCTCGGCAATACTTCCTTCTGACAAACTTACATGCATAAAGTTTCTTAAGAAAGATATTTCCCGGTCAGATTGGATTGAAAAAAACGAGTTTGAATATAATGGCTCAATGTACGATGTTGTAAAAAAGGAAGAGACGAGTCAATATTATTTCTTTTACTGCCTTGACGATAAGAATGAAGAAATACTTATTAAAAATTACAATAAGAATTTCGATGATAATAAAGACAAACCAGCCCAGAATAATCCAAGAACACTTCTCAGTCAGTTAACTCCCGCTATATTAAAAAATAATCTTTCTTTGAAGCGTGTAGATAAAATCTCCTTCTTTAGTCACTATTTAATACTCAGCTATATTTCAATCTGTATTGATAAATTAACCCCTCCTCCCAAAAAGACTGCATAAGTAACCTTTTTCCACCCTCTATTGATTACCAATAGAGTGCTTGCAATTTGTCTTCTTCTATATAAGAAGTTTTTAACATAATTAATAAAATATACTATACTTATTATGAAAAAAATATCAATTATTATTTTACTTATATTGCCTTCCGTTTGTTTAACAAACGCGCAGCAATTAAAAGATACAATCTCTTTCAAATACCCATCTGAAATTCAGATATCAGCCCCAAGAATGAATGCCCCGCTTAGTGAAATCCCTTTTGCCACCAGCGTTGTTGATCCGAACATATTGAACAAAATGTCCCAAACAATATCTCTTGATGAAGCTGTTAAACTTGTCCCGGGAATGAAAGTAGATAATCAGTCCGATGCTGAAAGAATTCACGTGTCCATACGGGGACAGGGAATATTAACTGAAAGAGGTACCCGTGGTATAAATCTTTTGGTTGACGGTCTCCCTATGAACGATCCTACCGGATTTGTCCCTGACTTTTTTAACATCGATTTTAATAATGTTGAAAAGATTGAAGTCCTCAGAGGCTCCGCTGCAGCTCTTTTCGGTGGTTCCGCTTCAGGTGGCATTATTAGCATCACAACACAGAATGCTCCCCATGTCCCGCTCTTCGGTGAAGTTTTCGGAACCGGTGGTTCTAATGGCTTCTGGAAAGCTGCCGGAAAATTTGGAGGGGAATCAGACAATACTAATTATTTAATCAACTTTTCCCGTACAATGGGAGATGGTTACAGGCAGCATGAACATTTCTGGGGAAATTTTGTCTCCGGTAAAATGACTTATACTCCTTCTGAAAATGTTACATTGACCCCTCTTTTCACTTATACAGATGTATATCATGAAAATCCGGAAGGTGTTCCTTTAGCTACTTATGACCTATCTCCTAAAATCCCGAATGGCGCCTCTATTCCCGATAATGAATATATTGAAACAAGCCGTATTACTACAGGTCTTACCGGCACCATTAAATTTACGGATAATCAGGATATTCGGTTCAATGGATATGTTAAAAGAGGTACTTTTACTGAATCATCCAATGGTTCATATAATGTTGAAACTCTTACTACTCCGGGTGCTTCGGTTCAATATGACCTTGGAATCGGATCAACAAATTCTTCATATAAAAATACTATCAGTGCAGGTATCGACTTGAGCGGGCAAAACATGGACCAGCACAATGTTGACCATTTTGATCAACTTGCAATAGGACGCGCTGATTCCATAGAGGCTTTACAAAACATTAAACAAAGCGGGCTTGGACTCTTCTTATCTGACAAAATTGACTTCGGCAAAGAATGGAGCGCCATGCTTAGTGTCAGGTATGATAAAATTCACAATGAATTGACTGATGCAATGAATGATACTGTTAACGGTAATGCTGATTTTAACAGAGTTACTGGACGCATAGGTGTTACCTATTCCCCTATGAAAGAAGTTAATTTCTTTGCCAACTGGGGACAGGGATTCCTTCCTCCGGCTACCGATGAACTGTTAAATAATCCTAATTCATGGGGTGGTTTTAACAAAAACCTCACTTTTGCTACCTCCAACAGTTATGACCTCGGTTTAAGAGGTGCTTTAATGAAAAACAACTTGTATTATGATCTATCCGGATTTTATGAAACTACAAACAATGATTTCGATCGCTTCAGAATTCCGGTTCCTGGTAGAAATCTTATGGATTTTTACAGAAATGTAGGTTCAACACGCAGAATTGGTCTCGAATTTTATGGCGCATATTTCCCTGTTAAGGATTTGGAGTTACAGGTTGCTTATACTTATTCAAACTTCAAGTATACCAACTCAACCCCAATTCAAATAGTCATGGATGATACTACAGACTTGCGATCTATTACAAATGGTAAGTATTTACCAAACTCACCGATGCATCAATTATATGTTGACCTTCAATATACTTTTATGCCTGGTTTATCTGCAGGTGTTGGTGCTGAAATGTACAGCAAAGCCTATATTGATGGTGCGAATATTGAATCAGAAGCTGTTCCGGCATATACACTTCTGGATGCACGCATAAATTATGAATTACCTGTTAAAAGTATTGCGGCGGAAATAAGCCTAAGCGGTAAAAATCTTGCCGACATAAAATATGTAGCTTTCTCAGAACCTGATCCAAGTGGCAATTCTTATCAGGCAGGTGCCGGCAGAGAATTATTTGCAAGTTTCAGAATTAGGTTCTAACCAATTATGTTCTTAATAATCCCCGTTTCGGCGGGGATCTTTTTTAATAAGTATTATCAGGTAAAACTATGACACTAACACACTTTCACCTTATGCTTAACCATCTTCCGATTTTCGGAATGATTGTCCTTTTCTTTCTCATGGCTCATGCTGTTATTTTCAAAAAAGAAAACCTAGTGAGAATATATCTCTGGTATTTTGCGGCTGCTGCACTGGTCACTATCCCCGTTTTCTTAACGGGTGATCCATCTTCAGAATATTTAAAGTCGGTTTTCCCTGGTGTCAACAATGAATTGATAGAAAATCATGAGACCTTTGGATATATATCCCTCATTATTAATCTGGTCCTTGGTGTATCGGGTTTAACTGCCTTAAGGTTCTTTAAGAATAAGGAAGTTTTACCTTCCTGGTTCAAATATACTTTTCTTATTGTCGCCCTTATTTCTGTATTTGCAATATCATGGACAGGTAAAACAGGGGGAGAAATCAGACATTCTGAGACCTCTTCTGAACATGCAATTATAAAATAATCTATATTTAGTTGCTGTTGAAAAGGTAATTTATTTGTGGCAATAAAAAAAATGATTGGACATTTAATTTGGGAAATAAGATCTTTCCTCAGTCCGCTAAACAGCTCTAATAGCGATAAGACTTACATCATCCTCAAATTGGTTGCCCGTAAAAGCTCCGAATTCATCTTGAATTTTCTGGATGGCATCTTCTGTGGATGTAATATTCTTAATTAAATTTTCCAGACCATTTACACCGAACTGTTCACCGGCAGAGTTGCGTGATTCCAGTATCCCGTCTGTTATAAGATAAAGAAGATCATTTTGTTTAAAGTCGATGGTTACTTCATCATAATCCCCTTCTGCAGCGAAACCGAGTAGTCTGCCAGCGGACTGTATTTTCTTTACTTGATTGGAATCTGCTGGTTTATAAAATATGGGTAGATCCCCTGCTCCTGAATATTTTACGGTCTTTGTTTCATTATTTAATATTAGGATAGACAGTGTGGCAAATACCTCGGATATCTTTGCATCCTGGTAAACTGAATTATTTACCTGCTGAAGTATTTCGCTCGCTTTATATTCCTTGGCAGTCTGAAGAACAATACGCAAAGCGCTCCTCACATAACCTGCATAAGCAAAAGCAAAATACCATGCTCCCCACTTCTTCCCCATAACATCCCCTAATATCACTGCAATATTATTTTCATCAAGAACAAAATAATCAATAAAGTCACCCCCCGGAATTCCCTGGTAGGGGACATGCCATTGTTTTATATCATAACCTTTAAAAGACGCTGCTGCTTCGGGAACAACTTTTACCCTCATGCTGTTGGCTGCATTGTGTAATTCAGATACAACCTTCTGTCTTTCCTTTCCAAGGCTCTTTAGTATGGCATTAACCTTTGCTACAATCACACGCGGACCTGAGGTTTTAACCACATAATCGGCAATGCCCATATCATAGCCTTCCAGTATATCTTTCTCAGAACCTTTGGATGTCAAAAAAATAAAAGGAATATGCCGTAGTTGGTCATCAGCCAGCAACATTCTCCTGAATTCAAATCCATCTATAAGAGGCATCATTATATCGGAAATTATTATATCCGGAGGATTAGCTTTAATCAGTTTTAGTCCTTCTTCTGCACTGTCGGCTATAAGGCATTCAAAGCCTGATTTATTCAGGTTGAATTGAAAAAGTCTTGCCATAGATGCATCATCATCAACCAAAACTATCCGCGATGTAGCAGTCTGTTGAAGCGATTGCTCAAAATTCTTTTTTGCACCGTAAATTTTATAAATGTCCGATCTTCTAAGTAGTGCTTTTACCTTTATAAGAAGATCATTAATATCGAAGGGTTTTGTTATAATATCATCCCCCCCTGCTTCCAACGCTCTGTTCTTATCTTCCTGGCTTGTTTTTGCCGTTACGAATATAAATGGTACAGCACGATAATTTTCATTCTCCCTTACTTTGTGGCAAAATGAAAACCCATCCATCTCATCCATTGTTACATCGCATAATACCAAATCCACTTTTATATCCTCCAGGATCTTAAACGCCTCGCGGGCTCCTGGAGCTTCAAATGTATTATAACCTTTTGCCTTAAGATTATGACTCATTATTTTTCTGATCGTTAGATCATCATCAATAATCAGAATCGATATGTTGCCATTGTCCATGTGATTTATCAATACCGGGAAAGATTCATTTATTAAAACTATTAATTGCTTCTTCTTTTGTTGAAAATGTTTCAAACACACGGTACATCCTTGTAAGTTGAAACATCGTAGTAACTGCAGATTGAAATCCGACTAGCTTAAGGTCCCCTCCTAACCCGGTCATTCTCTTTAATGAAACGACAAGAGCGCCAAGGAAAGTAGAATCTATAAATTCACAATCTGTTAGGTCAACAACTATTTTTCGCCATCCTAATTCAATATCGTTATGCAGGATTTGTTTAAATTCTTCCGCTTCTTTCATAGTTGCTCTTGATATATTGACAACTTCAACCAAAACAGAGCCATGTTCTTCCTGAATAAAATCCATTTGATATCCTTTAATTATTCTTCTGATCTGTGCTCAATATTATATTTTTCCATAAGTCTGTATATTGTAGCCCTGCCAAGCTGTAACTTTCTTGCGGCTTCAACTATGTTGCCGTTTGTGGTTTTTAATGCATGCCTTATTGATTCTTCTTTCAATTTCTCAAATGGAATTACATTGTCATCGCTAAACAATGAGCCGCTATATTCATAATTTCCTTTCCCTTCAGCATTCCTGATATGAGGTGGCAGATCTTCAACATCAATCATATTGGTTTCTGAAATAATAATACTTCTCTCAATTGTATTTTCCATCTCTCTTATATTACCCGGCCAGGAATATTCATAAATCAGCTTGTAAGCTTTCTTAGTAAATCCTTTTATATCTTTACCCAATTTCTT
>PLLW01000004.1 GCA_003141435.1 Ignavibacteriales bacterium | reverse complement strand
GCCTGCTTGAGATCCCTGTTTGTTGCAGAGATTATTCTAACATCAGTTTTTATTGTCTCAATCCCTCCTACTCTTTCAAAAGTTCTTTCTTGAATAACCCGCAGCAGCTTTGCCTGCAATAGCATCTCAAGATCTCCTACTTCATCAAGAAATATGGTTCCTTCATTCGCTATTTCAAACTTGCCTAACTTTCTTTGATGGGCTCCTGTAAAGGAACCTTTCTCATGCCCGAATAATTCGCTTTCAAGAAGCTCCCTTGGAATAGAGGCACAGTTTACAACAACGAAAGGTTTTTCCTTTCTTCTTCCATTGTAGTGAATAGCTCGCGCAATAAGTTCTTTCCCCGTTCCGCTCTCGCCATATATGAGCACAGTTATTTCATTATTAAGAACCTTTGAGACTAATTTGAAAACATCCTGCATCTTTCCATCGGCAGAGATTATATTATCGAAGCTATATTCTTTCTTTACATTCTCTCTAAGGTTCTCTACTTCCTTGGTAAGATCGTATGCTTTTATCGCATTCCTGATTGATAGCTCAAGCTGCTGCCAATCTACCGGTTTAGTAAAATAATAATAAGCACCTAATTTAAGCGTATCTACTGCGGTTTGTATGTCCCCCTGCGCACTAAGCATAATAACCGGAATATTTTCGTCAAACTGCATAATCCTCTTTAGGGTCTCTACTCCATCAAGACCTGGGAGCATAATATCAAGCAGAATTAAATCCGGTCTTGATTGAAGTTTTCTAAGCATATTCTCGCCATTATCGAAAACTTCGATATCATATTTCCATTTCTCTTTTACCCAATACGAAATTAGCTTTGAAATGGCTTGTTCATCATCTACAATAAATATTAATTTTCCCACTCTAAATCCTCTATATTATTTATATATGACTTTTAGGTAATTTAATCGCGAATGTCGTGCCTTTGCCAACTCCACTTTGTACCGTAATAAATCCTTTGTGCAAATCGACAATTTGTTTTACAAAAACTAGTCCAAGCCCAGTCCCGGGTATTTCAGTTCCGGGTCTGTTTACCCGATAAAACTTCTGAAAGATATAAGGAAGATCTGTTTCCGGGATCCCGATTCCTGTATCGCTTATTATAATTTCAATTTCTCTGAATAAGTTCTTAAGGATTATTTTAATCCTTCCTTTTTCATTGGTAAACTTGACCGCATTATTCAGTAGCCTTCCAATTGTTTGCGAGATTCTTTCCTTATCAGCATCAATTAAAATCTCCTCTTCAGGAAGTTCACGGGATAATGCTATATTTTTTGCCTGAACGCTCTTAACGTTTGCTTCAATAACTTCATTAAGCATTAAAATAATGTCGAACCTGACTTTTGCAATATCAATTCCACCCCCTTCAAGCTTCGAAATATCAAGTATGTCATTTATTAAACGGGCAAGTCGTTTGCCTTCATTTAGAATCGTAGAATTAAATTCTGTCCTCATTGCATCCGGTATATCAGGATCTGAATCAATCGTTTCGGAAAATCCGATTATTGAGGCAAGAGGCGTTCTTAATTCATGCGATATGTTTGAAACAAAATCATTCTTCATCTTGTTCAATTCTTCCAGAAATGATTTGCGCTGGTTAGCTCTTTGTCGTTCAATTGAAATAATCCGGTTTGCCTCAATAAGCTTCATCCTCAGATTTTCTATCTCATCAGTTACTTCCCTTAAATGTGTTATATTCTTTCCAACCAACACAATTTCAGTTATCTTGTCATCTTCATATAATGACTTTGCATTAATACCGAATAGTATTTCATCACCGCGATAGGAATAAAATGAAGTCTCAAAAGCTCTTTCCGGTTTCCCGGTTATTAAATCATTTATGGCTTGCATCATTTCAACTTTATACTTTGATGCAATCAAATCAATTATATGACGGTTTAGCAGATCTTCTTCCTTGAATTGCAGAGTAAGTGCGCCATTTGCATTAACTTTAGTAATTAACCCTGACTTATTAAGAATAATAATAAGATCTTCTTCCATGTCAAGAATTGTATCCAACTTCTTCAGAAGTATTTCCGGATTTAACTCTTGCTTGTCATAATTAGCTATCATACGATTTCAAGTGTATCAAAGTGATGCATAAAAGTAATTATTCAAAATATAATGTTTTTCATACTAAATCAATAAAAATCAGAGCCAAAATGCACTTATTTTGAGACAACATGTTAAAGTGCCGCATTGTCTTAATAGCTAAATAGTCTCATAATATTTTATTGGTGGAATTGAAGCTAGACGAAAATCTTAATTTTTAATATTACGCCCCTGAAGTGACTCATAATATTTTCGTATAAGTTCCTCGTAGTCCTTTTTGTATCCCTCCTGAACAGCTTTGTTAAGTTCGTCCTTAATCTTATTCTTCCCTCTTTCGGATGATAAATTAAGATCCGCAGGAGATTCATGCGCTATCGTATTCCCTGATTTCGATTCCCTCTCCTTTTCATAATCTCTCTCATTAATTGAACGCTGTGCATCAAGTAACCTTGATAAAATTCTCTCCTGCTTCTGCACCAGCTCCGGGTCAAGCTTTTCAGAATTCATGTCCGTAACTATTTCCTGCATCTGCTTTACTATATTGTCCAGGTTAGAAGGGAGCCGCTTGGATTCACCCGACATTTTCGCCTCCTGGTTCAATTGATCAAGCGATTTACGGATCATCTCCTGCTGCTGTCCTAATCTCTGAAGTTCACCCTGCTGCTGTGGAGTCAGCTTCCCTTGCCCCTGCATCATCTGCTGAAGCTGTTGTGTCATATTATTTAACCCCATTTGCTGTCCCGACATTTGCTGAAGCTGCTGCATTAAAGACATCATACCCCCTCCCTGTCCTCCTCCCTGCATCATAGATTCCATCGATCCCTTCATCAGGTTGGCTGCTTCATTAAGTGACCCCATTGCGTTCCCTTGAGTCGTCGACGACATCCTGCCGTTCCTTTTCTCCAATCCGTCAAGTGCCTGCTGCATGCTTCTCTTTGCATCGCCTAATGCTTTCCCCATCTCNNAGGTTCCGCTGAATGCTGCTCTGCTTTTCTCCATTTTCATTATATGATGTTGAATTCTGATCCATCATCTGCGATTCATTCTTCAGTTGCTCCTGTTCTTTGGAAAGAGTTATCATGTTCTCAAGTATCCTCATCATATCCGTGAACGTCTGCATTTGGTTCTCTTGCTGCATCTGCTGTTGCATCTGCGAAAGCTTCTGCTTCATTTGCTTCATGTTCTTTGAGATCTGCGATTGCTTATTCATCGACTTCTGTTTCTGGTTCTGCTGCATGTCCTGCTTCGACTGCTCGGATAGCTCCTGGTTCTCCTGTTTATCAAATTCATCCAGCAGTTTATCCATCTGATCCTTAGGCATATCCTTAAACTCTTTCATCTTCTCAGCCAGTTTCTCCATCTCCTCCTTCATCTTATCAAGTTCTTTGGATACCTCATCCTGCTTTTTGGAAAGCTCGTCCTTCTGGTTCTTATCATTCAGATTGCTGTTCTTTGTTTCATTCTGCAAATCATCCTGTTTCTTCTCAAGATTATCAGTTCTCTTAACAAGTTCATTCATCTTCTCTTCAATCTGTAAACGCTTTATCAGGTTCATCGTTCTTTCAATGCTCTTCTGAAATTGTTCCTCATCAATCTTTACATTCTTCATTGCCTCTTGCGTCTGCTTGCGGTCCATATTCTTCAGCACGTTCTGCAGGCGCTCCATTGCCTTTTTCATTTCATCATTTGTCATCTCTTCCATCAGTTTCTGAAGCTCCATATATTTCTGCAGCGTCTCTTTTGATAAAAGATTATTCTGCTGAAGCTCCTGCTGCATTTTATTCATCTGCTTCGATGTCTGCTCAACTTTATTCTGCATCTCCTTGAACTTATCAAGTGATTTCTGGATCTTCTCCTTCTCCTGCCATGTCAGTTCTTTCTTGTCCTGCTTCAGATCCTGATCTATCTTCTCTAATTCCTTCTTTAATTCCTGGGCATCCTTAAGCGTTTGTTTTAGATCTTCTACTGCTTCCTGATGTGTGTCCTCCGCACGCGTAAGTATTTCATCCAATGAAGGAACCCGTATATTAAATGTCGAAGTCTTTGTGGACTTTGGTCCTGAAACGTTATCATTGTCAAATACTTCAAAATAATATGTCACTACATCATTCGAAGCAAGATTCAGTTTGTTCAGATTCCAGATGTAGTTTACATCCGATTCCTTTTCATTCTTATTGATTGGTATTCCAATTTTAGAATACTCATCCTGAACCTTAGTAAACTTGGATGCCGATAGTCTGTAATTAATTACCAGCTTCGTAAATCCATAATCGTCCGCTATTTTTAACAGAATAGGAAGCCTGTTATCATTTCCAAGATTGCTGTTCTCGTTTGGTTTTATAACATCAATCGTCGGATACGCATCCGATAAAGCTTTTATTGAATATGTAATCGGCGATTGATTAGTATTGCCGCTTATGTCAGTCAAAATAACCTGGTAATTATTATCTCCCCTTATTCTGTATTTCCCTTTTGCTTCATTACCGTTTACGGAAAGTTCATAATATGTCGTATCTGCAAACTGAAGCTTCGCGAATTTTAACTCCTTCGTCGATGTCAATCCTATATCAACGTAACTCCCCATCAGCGAAGTAATGTTCCCGTTATCCTTCTGCTCTATTTGCGGCAGCCTTGAATATGCAGGTGGCGTTATTGTTAAATCAAATGTCTTAATTATAGGTCGGTCAATAACCTCAATAGTATATACTTCACTTTTCAGATTCTCCGCCTGTGCATAATATCTAAACGACTGCCGCACCGCACGAATATCAAAATTATATTTCCCCGCCGAATCAGCTATAATCTTCTGAATCGTAAAATCCGTCTGCTCTTCATATTTAATTGCCAGATCAGTTTCCTTGGGAACAGGACCTATAATCCTGAATGAAATTCGTACATCCTCTCCCTTGGTAACCTTAGAGTTCCCCGGCTCTACTTCAAAATAAAATTTCTGTGGTGGTATAAACTCTTCCCTGAATTTTATTAGCCTCACCGATGCGGCATTCATCCCCGGCACATATGCCAATAAAATAAACGCAAAAACAATCACTCCGGAAAAATAAAAGAAAAGCTCCTTCGCTCTCTTAAAACTAACAATCGATTCAAACTTTATCACTTTGGTTTTACTATAGACCTGGTAAAATGCCGCATTTATAAGCGAAGATGAATAAATCGAATTAAGATTATAAGTGGAAACCAGCTGCATCGCGTTTAGCAGGTCATCTTTAACCTCCGGAAAACTTTGCCCCACCTTTCCCGCTGTCTTAAAATAATCTGTTCTCCTGAAAATATTAAAATATTTTAACAGCGGAAGTATGAACAGGTACCCCAGCGCCCCTATCGTAATAACAAGGAATATTAAAATCAAAATTGTCCTTGCCCCGGATGAAAAATGGAACAGCATCTCCAGCAAAGCAAAAAGCGTAAAGACCGATACGCCTGCCATAACAGCCGTCTGAATACCTAACGTAGCAAAAAAAGTATATTCTCTCTTGGTCAGATTTTCAAGCTTGCTTATTATTTCTTTATAATAATTGGACTCTGTTCCCATTAAAATTTCATCAGTTAGATAACGCGTAAATTACTAAATTAGTCCCGAACCGAAGGGCTTCCTCCCTTTTATCTGGAGGGTCGCCATGCACTTCCGGATCATCCCATCCGTCACTTGGGTTCGATTCATATGTATAATATACCGCAAGTCGTTTATCAATAAAAATACCAAAACCTTGTGGTGGTTTTCCATCATGTTCATGAGTCTTCGGCGGCCCGGCCGGGAAATCATACACTATATGATAAAGCTTATGACTAAATGGCAGTTCAACAAAATCCTTATCAGGATAAACTCTTTTCATCTCTCTTCGTATAAATTTATCCAGCCCATAATCATCATCAATGTAAAGAAACCCTCCCCCCTCAAGATATTTTCGCAGCCTTACAATCTCGTCTTCTGTAAAAACTATATTCCCATGCCCGGTTAAAAACAAAAAAGGGTAAGCAAAAATCTCATCCGATGCTATATCGACAAACTTATACTCCGCCTTAACCTTAAGATTAGTATGCGC
>PLLW01000047.1 GCA_003141435.1 Ignavibacteriales bacterium | reverse complement strand
TATCCTGTTGATTGCTCCAGTCAACATAGTAAGTATAACTATTGCATAAAGTATAACAGGAAGACGCATAGCGGCCAGATCATCATATAAATAAAACACCAATCCCGCACCATATACTATAACAGGTATAATAAGGTATTTGCGATTACTAAGGATACTGTTTTTACCGGGAGTGATAAAAAAAACCGTAAAATACATGACATGTGCCAGCAGGAAGCAGCCAAGGCCGAGAATGAACATATTCCCGTTATTTTGGGGGAACTCAAGGATCACATCTCCTGACCAGGAAAAGAAAAGCCCTGCAAACATGAAACTGTTCAGACGATTTATGGAGGGTCTTAGGTTTACTATAAATAGAATCATTAGCACAGGGATGATAAATGCTTTGGTAACCAGCCTCGGATAAAAGGATGAATGGACCTGAATAATGATGAAGATGAGCCCTGTAAGAAAATAGAGCGCAGATAATCCTGATTTTTTCATAGCGTCTAAAACTGTTTAATCGTTATCATAAAAGAGCTTTTGATGGTTGTATAAAAAATTAAATTTATCAAAAAATTCAAACTCCTCAAAATCAATAAATTTGTATTTATGATTCAATGTTATTTAGTTAGGTCCTAAATATAGGTTTTTGTAAATACATTGAATTTCAATTATTAACACAAATATTGCAGTATGCTGCACCGTTGACATCCACGACAAACATTTGTCTACAAATATTATGTTGCTCTGCACTTTTTTGATCAAACACAAAGCAGCAATGCTGCGAAATATTTGGTGTGCCGGGCATGTAGTAAATCTAAAAGGTGAGGGGAAAACGTTCCCCAAGTCCCCAAAGAGCCGTAATGACCGGAATTTTTTAGCCGAAAGCAAGGGTGTTCCGGGTGACCGGGAATCTGAAGGAAGCTGAAGGCGAACATTTGTTTTGACGAACAGAAACCGGATATAAGGCCTGTCTTTTTGGGTAACTGGCCCATTGACCAGGACGCCCGATAGTCATTCGGAAAGAAGGAGGGGTAAATCCGGCAGGACAAATGGAAAGAATTACTACTTACCCCGGGAGGCCTTTACGAGTTCCGGGCAACCGGATAGGTTACCGGGCAACTGGTAAACGATAGACGTAAAGGAGTCCGTACAAGCAGGTAGCGAGAAATGACGGCAGCGGTGGAATAGACGGGATGGAGAGGGAGGAATTACGACAATGGTTGGGGAAGCACATAAACACCTTGAGGGGAACGGTACTTACAGAAAAATACGAGGTAAGTGCGGTACGCAAGGTAGAAATCCAAAAACCCGATGGAGGGAAAAGGATATTGGGCATTCCCACGGTCAAAGACCGACTGATCCAGCAAGCTATTCATCAGGAGCTGAGCCGCTATTACGAGCCTGTTTTCAGCGAGAGCAGCTACGGGTTCAGACCCGGACGAAGTGCACACCAGGCGATAGAGCAAGCCTCAAAGTACATACAGGAAGGCAAGGAGTGGGTAGTGGATATAGACTTGGAGAAATTTTTCGACAAGATAAATCACGACCGATTGATGCAAAGACTTAGTAAAGGGATAGGAGATAAAAGGCTCCTGCGACTAATAAATGCATATCTGAAAGCCGGAATGATGAATGATGGGCTGACCGAACAGCGGGTAGCAGGTACACCTCAAGGGGGGCCGCTATCACCGCTCCTGTCCAATATTGTGTTAGACGAGCTGGATAAGGAGTTGGAAAGCCGGGGCCACAGCTTTTGCCGCTATGCAGATGACTGTAATATTTATGTCAAAAGCATGAAAGCAGGAGAGCGAGTAATGACTTCACTAGTAGACTTCATTGAAAAGAAGTTAAAACTGAAAGTCAATAAAGCAAAGAGTGGGGTAAGGCACTGTTCTGACGTGAAATTCCTTGGGTACACTTTACTGTCGGAAGGTGGGATAAGGGTTGCAGATAAATCCATTGACCGCCTGAAGGACAGGATAAGGGAAATAACCCGCAGAAATCGGGGAGTTAAGTTTGAAGAGGTCATCAGGGAGCTAAATGCAACCATAATTGGATGGACTAACTACTTCCGGTTAGCTAATATATGGTTATCCANNGGAACTGGACGGATGGATACGAAGAAAGCTTAGAATTTATCGGCTAAAACAGTGTGGCAGACGATACACTATTTTTAAGTTACTTCGAAGACTTGACATCCCGGAAAGCAAAAGCTGGAATGTTGTTATGTACTCACAGGGCTGGTGGCAAATGTCTAAGAAAGTTGCTGTCGGCCAAGCGATGAATCTCAACTGGTTCGCCCAATACGGGTTACAATCTTTATATCTGAGAATGAAGGGGTAAATGTTAATTGAAACCGCCTTGGTACGAGGACGTATGCCAGGTGGTGTGNNGGGGTCAGCGGCGCGAGCCGCTTCCTACCCGATTAGAAATAGAGTTAATAAACGCCACATAAGGTGCCGAGCGCCGTTATATTATTCCTAAATTATTTCTTTTCATGCTTATCCTCAGATGGTTTCATAACTAAACTGCATTGATTTAGAATTTCCGATAGCCATATAAATTTCAAAGTCTTTGGAAGTCTGATAGCTTAAAATTTCACGACAGGATTATATTTTTTTTGATAGTTTATTGTTATATTTCCAGTTGTTAGAGGAATTTGAATCATCAATAAAAACTTTGATAAAATGAAGAATTATACTCTCTTATTATTAAGCCTTTTACTCCTTTTTTCCTGCACTCAACAAAGNNTATAGATTGACAGTTACAGATACTCTTTATTTTAAAGAACTGATACAGCCTAAGGAGACACAAATATGTGTTTTTACAGATCCTGATAAAACATTTCAAACATTCATTGGAATAGGAGGAGCATTAACTGATGCTTCTGCAGAAACCTTTGCCAAGATGCCTGTAGCAAAACAGGAAGAGCTTCTTCAGGCATACTTCGATACCCAAAAGGGAATAGGCTACACTCTGGCCCGAACCAGTATTAACAGCTGCGAT